>CAZFQH010000296.1:0-5692 GCA_964520805.1 uncultured Acidobacteriota bacterium
AGGATCAGCTGCGCAAGTGGGGGCTCTCCCTCGGCATGCGTCTTCAGCCCGACCTTCTCCGGCGTGACTAAAAATCTCGTCATGGCTAGCCCTTCCTTCCTCAAGGAAGGGTTTGGCAATCTCAAACCAAGGACCTTACGACCATGAGACATCGAGCCGCCGGACGAAAGCTGGGACGCACCACGTCCCACCGTATCGCCCTGCTCCGCAACCTCGCGACCTCTCTTCTCCGTGAAGAGCGCATCGAGACCACCCTGCCCAAGGCCAAGGAGCTTCGTCCCTTCGCCGAGAAGATCATCACCCTCGCCAAGCGCGAGGGCACCGCTGAACAGCGAGTTCATGCCCGCCGTCTGGCCGCACGAGACATTCACGATCCCCTCGTGGTGAAGAAGTTGTTCGATGTGATCGGCTCCAGGTTCCAGACCCGGAGCGGTGGCTACACCCGCATCGTGAAGCTCGGCCATCGTGCCGGTGACAATGCCGACGTGGCCCTGATCGAACTGGTGGGCTACGAGTACAAGGCTAAAGAGAAGGTCACGAACTCCAAGGAGACCAAGGGTGCGGGCAAGGATGTCGGCCCCGGTAAGGACGCCAAGGGGTCGAAGATTGCCGCGGCCAAGGAAGCCTCCGCGACCAAGTAGTCGCTGGGCAGCGCGCGTTAGACGTACCTCAAAAAAGGGCGGCCATCACAGGCCGCCCTTACGTTTTACTGGCCTCAAAGGGCGGCCACAAGGGCCGCTCCTACAACGCTTTAACCCGGGTCACCTTCGCGATGGCTCGCTCGGGTGTGAAGCTGAAGGTGGCGATCAGATTCAGACGGTCGATCGCGGTGCGTCGGAAAGTCCAGGTTCCGGCCGCCTGCTCTGCGGAGGCCTTGAGGAGTTCCGGGCCCTCCGCAGAGTGGACCGTCACCTTGCCCGCGAGGTCCACCGAAAAGCGCACGACGACTTCTCCGGTGATGCTGCCGAGACGGGCCATCGGGGGCCAGACCGGCCGTCGTCCACGCGCGAGTTCCGGGATGTTCTCGCCCAACAGGACGTCCGCTACGAGCGACATGCCTTCCTCCCTGGCCGGGGGCGCGGCGCGCGCGGTCAGGACTTCGGTGTCGGCGGGTTCGGCTGCGGCGGGCGAGGTCGGGGTCGGTTGGGCCGTGGCCAAAGGCGCGCTGGTCGCCGCGGGCTGCGGAGAGGCGACCGCGGGAGAAGCGGACCCGGACCCTGAAGCGGCTGAGTCCGTGGCAGAAATCGCTTGAGGTTCCGCGGCACTGAGACTGACCGAGGGCGGTGGTCCCGGCTTCCATTCGGCCCGGACCTTGAACGATGAAACGGGCGTACCCTCGGGAACGACAAAGCGCCAGGCCCGGACCACGCGAAGCAGCGAATCGCTGACCGCGGAGTCGCCCTCCAGATAGGCCGCTTCGCGAACGTCGCCCTCGGGGCCGAGGGTGACCATGATGGATGCGGAGGCCGCGGCGGGAAGCCCCGGCGGGGCGAACGGGGCACCGCCGCTCTTCAGTTCTGGAATGCCCGGCGCGCGCTGAAGATCAGGGAGCCTCATCGCGAAGGTGATTCCCTGCGAGTGCAGAACCTTCACCGGTTTTCCCGCGACCTTGGTCGGCTCATACTCCCAGAGTTTCACCGCGGCGATCGCCGCTTCGTCGAGACCGGCAATAGACCGAGTGACCCGTGCGCTTTCCACCCGGCCGTCCTCTCCGATCAGAAGCTCGAGGATCACGATGCCGCGAATGCCCTGGACGGCGGCTTCGGCCGGATACTCCGGCGCGACATACTTCCGGCGACTGGGAACCGGAACGTCGGTGCCGGTCACCTTGACTCCCGTGGCCTGCGCCGCGGCGGCGGATGACGGAGTAGGGGTTGGTGCCGGGTCCTGAGCCCGGGTCAAGGACGGAAAGCTCCCCCCCGCAACCATCGCCACCAGAGCCGTGGCCCGCACGGGCCCAAAGATTCTTCCAGTCTTCATTCGAGCTAGTCCTCTTCCTTCTGCTGGCCTCCCGAGCGGTGGGCGCGGATTTCCGCCGCCACCTTCTCCAGGAGGTGTCCCGGCACCTCATCGTACCGGATCAACTCCATATGAAAGGAACCGCGCCCGCCGGTGAGCGAGGTGAGGTCCTGGTCGAACGTCTCGAGTTCGGCCAGCGGCACCTCGGCCTTGACCTTCTGCAGATCGCGGTAGGGCTCCATCCCTTGCGGCCGCCCCCTTCGGCTCGACAGGTCGCCCATGACCGCACCCGCGAATTCCTCGGGCATCACCACCTCGACCAGCATCATCGGCTCAAGCAGCGTGGGTTTGCAGCGCGCGACGGTGTCTTTGAACGCCAGCGAGCCCGCGATCTTGAACGCCATTTCCGAGGAATCAACATCGTGGTACTGGCCATCCGTGACCTCGACCTCGAAGTCCACCATCGGACAGCCCGCTACCAGGCCGCGCTTGCGGCTTTCCTGGATACCCTTTTCGATGGCGGGGAGGAAGTTCCTGGGAATTGAACCACCGAAAGTTCCGTTGGTGAACTTGAAGTCGTCACCCCGCGGCAGTGGCCGCATGGTGATCTTGCAGTCGGCGAACTGCCCATGCCCCCCCGTCTGTTTCTTGTGACGGCCGTGGCCGTCGGCCGAAGCCTTGATGGTCTCGCGATAGGGAACCGTGGGGCGCCTGAGGCTGACTTCGACCTTGTACCGCTTCGCGAGCTTGGAGACCACAGTTTCGATGTGGAGCTGGCCGAGGCCGCGGAGCAGGAGTTCGTGGGTTTCGGTCGCGTGTTCGAGCTTCAACACGGGGTCTTCCTCGATCAGCCGGTTCAAGGCCGGTCCGATCTTGTCGTCGTCGCCTCGGGTCTTGGGCGTGATTGCGAAGGTGGTCAGGGTCTCCGGCCACTCGAAAGGCGCGAAGGTGATGGGGTGGGCCTTGTCAGAGAGGGTGTCGCCGGTATGGGCCTCTTTCAGCTTGGCGATCACACCGATATCGCCGGCGATCAACTCACTGGCGGGCGAGAGGGTCTTGCCGGTCACGTGGGAGAGCGCGCCGACTCGCTCCTGGACGTCGCGGTTCGCCACGGTAATGGTGAGGTCGTGACTGAAGCGCCCGGAGATCACGCGCACGAAGGACAGACGGCCCGCATGAGGGTCGGAGATGGTCTTGAAGACAATGGCCGAGGCGTGGGCGTTCGCCGAGCAGGCGCGAGTTTCTTCCCCGGAAGGACCCTGGCCTTCGGCTTCGGGGCGGTCGACCGGGCTCGGCGCGTAGGCCACGATCGCGTTCAGAAGCTGACTGGCCCCGATGTTCTTGATCGACGAGCAGGGGATGGCCGGAAAAATGAGCCCTTTGTGGCAGGCCTTCTTCAGTCCCTGGGCGAGGACCTCGGGCGAAAGCGTGCCCTTGTCGAAGAACTCGGCCATGAGGTCTTCGTCGGTTTCCGCCACGACCTCGACGAGTTCCTGGCGGAACCGCGCCGTCGCTTCCTCAAGGTCTTTGGGCATGACGAAGTCGGTGAAGACGCCGCTCTCATCGTCCTTGAACGTGTAAGCCTTCGAAGTCACGAGGTCCACCACGCCGCGGAAGGCGTTGCCCTCGCCGACAGGGAATTCGATGGGGGTCACGGTCCGGCCGAAGGCCTGGCGCAGGGCCTCAACGGTATGGCCGAAGGAGGCATGTTCGCGGTCCATCCGGTTGATGACGAAGAGCCGCGGAAGATCCATGTCTTCGGCGGCGTGGAAAAGCCTGTGGGTCTGCACTTCGGGTCCGGCCACGGCATCGACGACCTCGATGGCGGCATCCGCGGCCCTCAGTGCCGAGAGAGCTTCGCCCACGAAGTTCGCGTACCCGGGAGTGTCGATGAGGTTGATCCGCGTGTTGTTCCAGTCGCCGCTTCCGACCGAAGTCTGGATCGAGATCTTCCGTTCGATTTCTTCGGGATCGAAGTCGGTGGCCGCGGTGCCGTCGTCGACGTGACCGAGCCTTGGCGTCACTCCCATCAGGAACAGGGCATCGGCCACGAGCGACGTTTTTCCGCAGCCTCCGTGACCGATGAATGCCACGTTGCGGATCTGGGCGCTCTCGAAAGCCTTCATAAGACCTCCATGCGGGACTTGGTCCTCTGGACCAAAGCCCTTTGGGTTTTGCCGATGTGGGTTGGGGTGAGCCTCGAGGGACATCTTAGCGAAGGCCGTCAAGGGGCCGGACTGATGCATTGGGCTCCTCCTGGCCCCCCGCCCGAATAGCCGCCACGGCTAATATTGAGGCTCATGTGGTTTTTCGAAAAGGCGGCGGTCTGTGTCGACACCCGCACCGCAGCGGTGGCGGTGTACAAAACGATGCCCTCGGGCCCCCGCCTGCTGCGGTTCGCCTTTGAACGCTTCGGTTCGCGTCCACGCGAAGGCGCGCCCTTCAAGGACGTGCTCGGCGACTCGCGGGAGGCCATAGCGCGCCTGGTGAAGGAACTGAGGGCCCCACTCCGCGACGCGACAATCCTGCTGCCCATCGGCGCCGCCTATCCCGCCATCGTGGACGTGAAGAGCCTTCGGAAGGCGCAGGGCGCCGAACTCGACGAAGAGGACCTGGTGCGGTTCCGTCTGGCCCCCCTCCTGCCTTTTCCGGTCAGTGATGCCGAGATCCGCTTCGAACCATTGGGGCCGGCGTCGGGAATGATCCTCGGCCAGGCCATCCTTCGAGCCGCCATTATTGAAGGCGAGAGAGTGATGGCGTCCCTCGGTTTCCCGCGAGTCAGCGTGACCTCGGCCCTCTCCGCGGCTTTACGCGGGCTGAAGCCGGAAGGGGAGGCGGTGGACCTTGTCTTCGGCGATTCTGCCTGCGCGATCGTGGTTCGCAATGTTTCCGGTGCGATCGAATCGATCCATCTTCGACTTCTCATCGAGGGTGATGATCGGCTTCAGCGATCCATCGACGAGGCTCAGCGCGCGGCCCCGGCCACGCGTCAGATCCGGGTCCTGGGCGAGGCCTTTCCGGCCACCCCGGATCATCTCGGCGACGTCCCGGTGCAGCTTGCCTTTCCGGCCGGGGCGAGCGAGGGCCCTGCGAACCCGCAGGAGTTTCCATTCCTGGCTCTTTTCCACGAGGGCGCCCGCCGATGAGCCTTGGCCTTCCGGAATTCGGAACCCGTGGTTCGGTGTCCGCGGAACGCGGGTTCGCCCGCATTCTCAAGATCCTCGGCTGGCTGGCGCTTGCCTACGCTCTGGGCTCCGGCCTCATCGAGTGGCGGTCCGCCCAGGACATCGAGCAGGCTCTCGCACAGGCTCGGGCGGAACAGGCGCAGAACGCGAAGGCCTCCGAAGACACCCGCCGAAGCCTGCAGCGCAACCCGGATCTGCTCACTCTTTTCGCCAGCATCGAATCCGCGCCGCACGCGGTTTTGAAAGACCTCACTGCGGTCCTTCCCGCCCGGGTCTCGATCCCGAGCCTCAAGTTGGACTACGGGCCGGACGGGGTGGTCCGCGTCGAGATCACGCTCGTGGCCCAAAGCCCGGTCGACTACGACCGGTTCCTCACCGCACTTGGACGGTCGGACCGCTTCACGGACCTCAAGCCAGGTTCGGAGACGCGGCCGGGTCCCGTGCGAGCGACCGTCTCGGCCTCCCACCGGCCGGCCGGAGGGGTCCGATGACCCGTCGCCCCTCGCCCCTTCTATCGCTCTACTGCCGTGGTTCGCGGCCGCCATAGT
>CAZFQH010000297.1:0-5664 GCA_964520805.1 uncultured Acidobacteriota bacterium
GGCGGGCGCCTTCGCCGTTGGGCATGCGGCCATTGATCACTTCCCCTACGCGACCTGGACGCGGCTGCTCTCGCGCCACGCACACCGGCTGACCGCGAACCTGCTCCGCTACAGTCCAGCCTTCGGGCATCTCCCGTTCCGTGAAGCCGTGGCGGACTACCTGCGAACGACCCGCGCCATGCACTGCGAAGCCGAACAGATCATGGTGGTGAGCGGGTCCCAGCAGGCTCTCGCGATCTGCGCGCGCGCCCTCCTCGACCCCGGGGACGAGATCTGGGTGGAGAATCCGGGCTATCACGGCGGCCGCGCCGCCCTCGATCTGGCCGGCGCGCGGATGATCCCCGTTCCGCTGGATGAGCAAGGCCTCAATGTCGCGGAGGGCTTCGCGCGAGCTCCGAAAGCGCGCGCCGCCCTCGTCACCCCGTCGCACCAGTACCCGCTCGGCGCCACGATGAGCGCGTCCCGGCGACTTCAACTGCTCCAATGGGCGAGCGCCAGCGGCTCCTGGATCATCGAGGATGACTACGACAGCGAATATCGATACGAAAGCCTTCCCCTCGGCGCGCTCAAGGGACTGGATCGTGACCAGCGCGTCCTCTACGTCGGCTCCTTCAGCAAGGTTCTCTTCCCGGCCCTTCGTCTGGGATACATCGTGATTCCGCCCGACCTGCTTGAACCCTTTGCAAATGTCCGTCGGGCGTCAGACCTGTGTCCTCCCGCCTTCATGCAGGCGGTCCTCGCCGATTTTCTTCGCGAGGGGCATTTCGCGCTGCACATCCGTCGCATGCGCCGCCGATATCGTGAACGTCGCACGGCGCTCGTGGATGCGGTGCGGACCACGCTGGGAGAGGAGTTCAGGGCCCTCGGGGAGCAGGCAGGCATGCATCTGGTGCTGGAACTCCCGCTCGGCCTGTCCGATCGCACGGTCGCCAAAGCCGCGGCCGACGCGGAGTTGTGGACGATGCCTTTGTCGTGGTGTTACGCTGGCCGAGGCCTCAAGCAAGGCTTGGTGCTGGGTTACGGAGGAACGACCATGCCCGAGATTAGTGCGGGCGTGCGCCGCCTGGCCGAGGTGATCCGTTCGATTCGACCTTCGAGTGCGCGCCGATGAGCGCGGCGCTGCTTACTTCAGGTTCTTCCGGAAGAACCCGAGGCCCGCTTCCAGCCGAGGCCCGCGGCGCCCTCGTCGAATCGAGCGTAAGTGAAACAAGCGCGGTTTGCCTGTCAATTCGCATGACCGCGGGCGGTCGTGGTGGGCCTTCGGTCCTGGGGGCTTCGGCGGTGGCGGTGGTGGGGGCGAAGCGGGCAACCGGCGTATCGAGCTTCAGCTCCGCGCGAGTTTCTGATTCAGGGACCGGCTTGACCGGCCAGTCGCCATCGGAACGCACTCAGAAGATCCCCCCACCAGAGGCCATTCATTCGGATGAACGGGATCGCGTCCAGGTTGTGACGCGCAGGGTGGTCGGGGCGGATCGTGCTCCATCCCCGATGCCAAACCGTGACAAGAGTGCCGCTCGGACTCGGTACAAACACGACCTCCACTTCCGTCGCCTCCGCAGCAACATCGTTGCCGCGGATGACCGTGCTGATCGTCCTGGTGAATGATGGTCGGCCGCTTCATTTCGCTTCACAACGTTTGATCCAACTTGGTTTGGGGTTCTCGCAGGCCGACGCACACGCCACGCCCCACAATTGGCGGACCTCCGACTCCGATCGGCTGTCTCGTCCTTCCAGCAAGACCGCAGCATTTGCACAGCCGTCCGAGAAGCCTCGCTCGCACATCTGCCGGAAGGAATTGATTGCTGCGCTTAGATTCCGCTTGGTGCCCAGTCCAACTAGCTCCCCGCGCGCTACCCGGTAGCACGCAATTGGGTCCCCAGTTTTGCACCCGAGCTGAGCATAGTGATGTGCGGCTGTTGGCGCGCGCGCCTCCAAGGAGGCTAGAACCATGTGGGAACAGCTGGCGCTATCTCCACTGGTACATCCAAGCCCCAGAAGTCGGTGCGCCTCTTCCTTCCCACCCTTCTCAAGTAGTGCGCGCGAGCCAGCCATCCAGCAGGCTGACCCATCGCCCTCCACGCACCGGGCCACATAGATGCGGTTCGCAAAGTCTCGGACCTCTGAAACAGGGCGTGCAATTGGGATGATGCTCCCAAGGTTCGCAAGCTCTTCACAAGCATCGGGGTCACGCTCCGAGCAGGCGTCTTGAAGCAAGACTGCCGCGCGCCGCCAGTATGGACTTGTCTTGGGCCCGTCCATATCGACAAGAGACGCTAGCGTCTTACAACTCTCCCCCGATCCCAAGTCACAACCACGCGCCAAAATGCCCTGCGCCTTCCCCTGTTGTTCAGGTTCGAGCCACAGAGACCAGCCTGCGCGGGCACAGGCGTCGCCATTGCCGCCGTCACATAGCCGCTCGTCTGCGGTCGTCTCCGGTTTGCAGTCGGTTGCCGGAAACAGGGGAGATTGCATGATCGCACGGGCTTGCTTGCGACTGATCAAGGGCCTCCCATTTTGGAGCGGTACTGCATTCTCCGGTTTGACGAAAGCCACATTAGACGCCTTGCTATGTTCCGCTGGCTCAGCCACCGCCATGGCCGAACCGAAGCAGGTAGTAGCAAGTGCGATCTGCAGAATAGTCATTCGACGCAGCAGCAAGATGCTCATGGCTTGGGAGCCGGAGTCGGTGAAGGCGAGGGTGGTCCGAAGGTGGTCCTCCTAATCCACGTGGAGTCTCGGAGCTCGATATGCGCTCCCTGGGTATCGGTATACTTTTTCTGCTTAGGGTCCAGTGGCGGCACCCAGAAAATCAGGCCGTCTGGACCACTGACTGTCTTGCCGGGGAACTCAGCCGCCCATTCGTCAATGCGCCTTCCGGCGTAGCAAATGTTCAGCCTGATCTCACGCGACGTGTCGTACTCTGGATGATCCCTCACACGTTGGGCGTACCTTGCAGGCGTCATGACGTTTCCGTTCTCGTCGATGAACCTTCCATCCTTGGCACCGTGAGCCGCAACCTGTAGAACCCTTTTGCTATCGGCTACGGCCTGAGAGACGCCATACTCGATCTTGTACTTTTGGCGGTTGAACGAATTGATGTCGACCTGCAAACCGGAAGGGTCTCTCCATGAGACCGGGTCGCCGAATACATACGCGAACAGGTTGACATCGCCGCCCCAAAACCCAATCGGATCCTCGGAGATAAACCTCCCGGCCTTCGGATCGTAGTACCTGGCTCTGTAGTAGTACAACCCCGTCTCGGGATCCCACTCTCTGCCTGTGAACGCAAAGCCGGGACGCTCCGCGCCTTGCTCGATGTTTCCCCACGCGTCGTAGCGATAGGAATGTGTTACGGCCCCGGCGGTGTCGGTGATCTTCACAACGCTGCCCAGGCCGTCCGCGTGGAAGTACTCTGGAGCACTCGTCGTCTGGTTGATCCGCGCCAGAGGCTCGTCGATGCCCGGACCATGCACGTACACGAACGTCCCCGCTCCGGTGCCCGTCACCGTCTCGCGCAGAATGTCCATCCCGTCATACGTCCACCGGGTCGTCGACGTTGGCGTCGCCTTCTCGAGACGCCGGCCCAGCGGGTCGTACCTAAACCTCGCCACCTCCGCGCCGTTCTTCGTCACCCGCATCAGCTCGTTCAACGTATTCCAGTCGTACGTCCACGCCTCACCGCCGACGGTCTTCGAGATCAGATTCCCGGCCGCGTCGTACGTGTAGCCGCCAGACGTCCCCGTCACCGCTACCTCGTACTCGTCGGTCTTCACATTCCCCGACAGGTCCACAGCCGCCACTGTGAACGCATTCGTCCCGGGAACCGAGTCGATAGTCGCTTCGAAGCGAGTCGGCGTCACCATCCGCGCTGGCGTCCCGTTCACGCTTACCGTCCCCTCCTCGTTCAGCGTCCCCTCCACCATCAACGGACCGCCCGCCGCCTGCTGGAGCATCTGATTCCGGTTGTTGAATGTTGGTGTCACCACGTCTCCTGTCCCCACCTGCGTGGACGTCCGGTTGCCGACAGAATCGTACCCGAAGCGCCACTCATCCGCCCCGGTCCCGGTTCGTGAAACCGCGGTGAGCCGGTCGAGACCGTCGTACGCGTAGTTCTCCACGTGGTCGCCCAGGTTCTTGAAGGTTCGGTTGCCCACATCGTCATACCCGTACGTGAAGGTCGAGATCGCCGCGGCGTTCTTCACCGCCTGGATTCCGGTCAGGCGAGAGAGGCCGTCGTAGCTGTAGGTCGTGCTGACGCCATTCGGGTAGCTCATGCCGGTTCGCCGGTTCACCGTATCGTACCCAAACCCGAAGACGTTAGCTCCCTGCGTGATCGACGTGATGCGTGACCCGTCGTCATACGCATAGCTGGCGAACGGCGTTCCGTCAAGACCAAGGCTGGCGCGGCTGCCGCTGGCATCGTAGCCATAGCTTACCAACGACTGATTCCTCGCACTCGCCTCCGACACGACCTCGCCCGCCAGGTTGTAGGCCCAGTTGAGCGTGTCCGTTCCGTTCGCCATGCTCTCGATCCGGTCCATCACGTCGTACGAATACGCAAAGGCCGACGTTCCCGTCATCTTGACTTCGGTCAAGCGCGAGATCTCGTCGTACCCGTAGGTCATGACGCGACCGATCTGGTCGGCCCGTTCCTTGAGCCGGCCCTTCTCGTCGTATTGAAGGACGGTTTCCTTCCCATCCGGCTGCCGGGTCGACTTCAGCCGGCCGGCCCCGTCGTCCTCCCACCTTGTGGTCTGCCCCTTGGCATCCGTGAGCGCGATGACCCGGCCCATTAGGTCGTACTCATACCTCGTCACCTGACCCGCAAAATCCGTCACCGCCACGACGCGGTCGTAGGCGTCGTAGGTCATCTTGGACACCCGGCCCTTCTCGTCCTTGACCTCGGTGCGGCGGCCCGAGGGATCGTAGGTCAGCTCGATGGTCGTGCCGTCTGGCTTTTCGACCTTCGACACGCGACCGAGGCTGTCGCGGGTAAGGGTGGTGGTTCGGCTGATGGCATCGGTCGCGGTGAGCAGCCGTCCGGATGGGTCGTAGGTGAGCGTCGTGCCATGGGTCAGGGGATCCGTTACGTTGGCGACGTCGCCGAACGAGTTGCGTATGAGCGTGGAAGTCTTATCCCTTGGATCGGTCACGGAAGCCACCTGACCCAGGCCGTCATAACCAATGGAAGTCGTCCGATTGAGGGGGTCCTTGACGGATGCCACACCGGCCGGAGAATGAGTGAGTTCCCACACGCCGCCATCACGCGCCGTGGTAGTCAGGAGGCGGTTCTCCGTGTCGTACGTCATGACGGTCTCACGGCCCAGGGGGTCGATCACTCTCCTGACGTTGCCTGCAGGGTCTCGCGCGTACTGGGTCGCGCTTGCGGCCATGGAGGTGCGCGTACTCGTGACATGGCCGGTTGCGTCATCCCAGGTCCACTCCGTGAACTCCGTAGCGCCGGAGCAGGCGCAAGGACCGTTGACCCGCACCAACTGCCGCACTCCGGCTACGACATCGGAGATGAACTCGGTGACTCCGCCGGTCGCGTCGGTGACGACGGTCCGATCGCCTGAGGGCTTGTAGTCGAACGTTAGAAGCTCTCGGCCATTGGACCGCTGAGACGTTATGCCGCGACCGCGGCTGTCGTAGCTGTGCTGCTCG
>CAZFQH010000298.1:0-5610 GCA_964520805.1 uncultured Acidobacteriota bacterium
GGCCAGCACGAATATCCGCGGTAAGGCGACCGCCGGCCAACCAAAACGATCGGATCGGCGTCCAAAAAGTCCGTGCCGCGGCAATCTGATGACTCTCATGGGTTGTTTGCTACCATAACGCCTTCCCACGGGCCATGTTCAGCGGGAGCGTGCGCGGAGGCTGGATCCAGCCAAAGGCGCCCGCGCGGATGGCCACCCCCCGATTTTCCAGGAGAAAGGGATTCCTTCGCATGATTGAAGTCGCAGACCTGCGCAAGAGTTACGGCCGCTTCGATGCGGTCTCCGGCGTGTCGTTCACCGTTGGCAGAGGAGAAATCCTCGGCTTTCTGGGCCCGAACGGCGCCGGCAAAACCACCACGATGCGCATCCTCACGGGCTACATGCCGGCCACGTCCGGCCGCGCCACGGTGGCGGGCTTCGACGTGTTCCGCTCGCCCATGGAAGCCAAGCGCAGCGTGGGCTATCTCCCGGAAACGCCCCCCGTTTACCCGGACCTCGACGTCACCTCCTACCTCGACTTCTGCGCTCGTATCAAGGGCGTGAAGTCCGCCGATCGCAAGGCCCGCATCGATCGGGCCATCGAGAAAGCCCGGCTCGGCGAGGTGCGCCACAAGCTGATTGGCCGCCTCTCCAAGGGCTATCGCCAACGGGTCGGCATCGCGCAGGCGATCCTGGCTGATCCCCCCGTGTTGATCCTGGACGAACCCACCGCCGGCCTCGATCCCCAGCAGATCATCGAAACCCGCGACCTCATCAAGAGCCTCGGCGGCGATCACACCGTGATTCTCTCGACCCACATCCTTCCCGAAGTCTCGATGACCTGCGGACGGGTGGTCATCATCTCCAAGGGCCGCGTGGTGGCCGAAGACACTCCTGAGAATCTGACCGCACGCCTGTCGTCGAAGGGCGCCCTGCGTCTTGAAGTTCGGGCCGACACCCGCGAAGCGTTCGACGCGCTCCGCAGCGTGGAAGGCATCGTCACCGTGAATCCGCGCGGAATCGCCTCCGGCAATACCATCCTGGAACTTCAGGCCGAGGAAGGACGCGATATTCGGGCCGCGGCGGCCCGGGCCATCGTGGCCGCCAACATCGATCTTTTGTCGATGTCCCAGGTCTCTCTGAGCCTCGAAGACGTCTTCCTCGAACTCACCACCAAGGACGCAACCCAGGTCAGCGACGTCGCGACCAGATCCGAGATCTTCACTCCCATCGTGGCGAGCGAACCCCGCGCCGAATCCGCGGACCACGCCCCGGAAACCCCACTCGCCGAATCCGCCGACTCCAAGGAGACCCGTTGATGTCGACGTTCACCAATATCGGCGCCATCGTCCGCAAGGAATGGCAGCACTACTTCGGATCGCCGATCGCCTACGCCGCCCTCTTCACCTGGAACGCCCTGTTCTCGGTGTTCTTCCTCTTCGCCCTCGACTACTTCCTGCAGGCCTCGCTGAACCCGGGCGGAGGGATGGGAGGGCCGCCCAAGCCGAATATCAATGAATGGATCTTCCGGCCCACGCTCATGAACATGGCGGTGGTCGCCCTGTTCGTCACTCCCATGCTGACTATGCGTCTTTTCGCCGAAGAACAGCGTCAGGGCACGTGGGAACTGCTTGCGACCTCCCCCATCACCGACTGGCAGATCGTACTCGGCAAGTTCTTCGGCGCGGTCAGTGTCTACGCGATGATGATCGCAACTTCGCTGCTGAACTTCGTGGTGATCTTCGCGATCGCCGAACCGCGGCCCGAGTGGAAGCCGGTTTTGACCGGTGCCCTCGCCCTGCTTTTGATGGGCTCATGTTTCATAGCGCTTGGCGGTTTCCTGTCGAGTCTGACCAAGAACCAGATCGTGGCGGGCATCCTCTCGTTCTGCCTGTTCCTCGCGATCTGGACGCTGTCCTGGCTCGACAACCCGATGGCGTCCGGTCCGGTCAAGGTTCTCGCGTACCTCGGCGTCACCACCCACATGGACGACATGGTGAAGGGCGTGCTCGACACCAAGGACATCATCTTCTACCTGTCCTTCATCGGCTTCGGTCTGTTTCTGACCCAGCAGTCGGTCGAGAGCCGTCGGTGGAGGGAGTAGCGCCATGAAAACGACCGACTTCCTTCCCGTCCTCGGCTTCATCGTTCTGTTCGCCAACACGTTCCTCGAACGCGCCGGACTAACGCTGCCTCCAAACATCAAAGCCGAGTGGTTCACCTGGGCGGGCCTCGCCCTGATCCTCCTCGGAGTGGCCGCGCGTATCCCCGACCTCGTCAACACCGCGGGCGAACGCCGGATGAAATACGGATCGAACACCGTGGTGTTCGTCCTTTTGGTGGCTTCGATCCTCGGCGGCGTCAACTGGATGGCGAACCGCTATCCCCGCCGGCTCGACGTCTCCAAAGACCAGCGCTTTTCGCTCTCCGAGCAGACCCGCAAGATCCTGGGCGGCCTGAAGGAAGACCTCACCCTCACCTACGTGCAGAGAAACGCGGCCGCATCGCCGACCGCCAAAGACGTGCTGCGCGAGTACCAGGCGGCGTCTCCGCGGGTGAAGCTCGAGTTCGTGGATCCGCTGAAGGAGCCGGCCAAGACCCGCGCGCTGGAGATCGCCCAACTCCCCACCATCGTGGCCGCATTGGGGCAAAGGCGGGAGAAGGTCCTCACCGACGGGGAAGAGGACATCACGAACGCCATTCTCAAACTGACCCGCGATGTGAAGAAGACGGTGTGCTTCGCTTCGGGTGAAGGAGAACGCGACATCGACGATCCTTCGGAGAACGGCTATTCGGGAGCACGAAGTGCGATTGCAAAGAGCCAGTACGAAATCCGCAAGATCGTCCTGCTCCAGGAACAGAAAGTGCCGGACGACTGCACCGTGCTGGTGGTGGCCGGCCCTTCAAACGACCTGCTGCCCGAAGCCGCGGGCTACATCAAGAGCTTCGTGCGGGCCGGAGGCAAGGCGCTGCTCATGGCCGATCCGGTCGAGAAAGGTCCCTCGCCCAACTACGAGAGCGTGTTCACGGAGTTCGGGGTGACCGCGGGCAAGGATGTGGTCGTGGACGCTTCCGGCGTCGGTCAGTTGTTCGGAACCGGTCCCTTCATGCCCATCGTCACGGACTATCCGCTTCACGAGGTGAACAAAGACTTGCGCGGCACCATGAGCGCCTTCGACATGGCCCGCAGTATCACGCCCATCGTCCCCGCTCCGGACGGTGTGGTGGCCCAGGAACTCGCGAAGACCACGAACCGTTCCTGGGGCGAGTCCGACATCACGCTGAAAGAGCCCATCGAGTTTTCGGACGCCGACACCAGGGGACCGGTGAACCTGGCCGCCGCGATCACGGTCCGTGCCATCCCCACTACGCCACCCGACGCCGACCCCGCTCCTTCTCCCGAACCGGCCCCCAATTCGGCCAAGGAAGGTCGGATCATCGCGGTCGGCGATTCCGGCTTCGCCTCCAACACCCTGCTGACCTTCCAGGCCAACCAGGACCTGTTCATGAACATGATCTCGTGGCTGGCCCAGGACTCGGATCTCATCTCGATCCGGCCCAAGGATCCGGATGTCCACCGGCTCAGCCTCACCATGAGCGGTCAGCGAAACTTCATGTTCTTCTCGCTCCTGTTCCTCCCGGGCTTCTTCGTCGTCTGGGGCTTTGTGAGCTGGTGGCGGCGGCGGTCATGAACTCGTTCTCCCGAACGCTGAGCGCGGTGGCGGTGGCCGTCGGGCTCTTCGCCTACATCTTTTTGGTGGAATCGAAGAAGGAGCCGCCGCCGCCTACGACCGACACCTTGACCCCCACGCCGAAGCGCGAAAAAGTCTTCACCGCCCTGGACAAAGCCAAGGTGACGTCGCTCAGTCTCAAGAAGGCGGGGGGCGAGGTCGTGCACGCCGAAAAGAACGGCGAATCGTGGGTGCTGAGAGCACCGCTGGAAGCGGCGGCCGATGCGACCGAAATCAACTCGATCCTCGATGCCTTGCAGAATCTCGAAACCGAGGACGTCGTGAGCGAGACCGCGTCGGATCTCGCCGCGTTCGGCCTTGCGGATCCGAAGGTTTCGGTATCGGTGGTGGTCACGGGGGCCAGCAAGCCCCTTGAGTTCGAACTCGGCGACAGCGTACCCGCGGCCTTCGGCCTTTTCGCACGCGTACCCGGGCAGCCGCGGATCTTCACGGTCTCAAGCACCATCGAGAACACCCTGGTGAAGTCCGCCTTTGATCTGCGCGATCGGCGTCTGATCAAAATCACGAAGGACGACATCCAGTCCCTGGAATCCGTCGACAAAGGCAAAGTGAGCTTCCGCCTGGTCCGGGGCGCCACCGGAGATGACGAGTGGAAGATCGAGAAGCCGCTCGCCACCCGCGCCGCGCGCTGGACCGTCGACAGCTTCCTCGGCCTCGTTGAAAACCTGCGGATGGAGAGCATCGTCACCGAGACGGGAACCGACAAGGACCTCGCGAAGTACGGCCTCGGTGGCGCGGCCCGGCGCCTCGTCCTTGGGCTGGCCGATTCCAAAACCGTCGCCCTGGAGTTGGGGCAGAAAACCGCCGATGGCAAGTACTACGCTCGTGAGGGCTCGTCAACGGTCGTGGCCACGATCGTTTCCGCACTGGTCGACGATCTCGATAAAGGCGTGCGGAATCTCCGCGCGGCCCGACTTCTCGACGTGGCGGCTTATGAAATCACCGGTCTCGATGTCGTGACGGGGGGAGCCACGCGGACCTTCACCAAGCAGACCACCAAGGGGAAAGACGGAATGGACGAGGTGGTCTGGAAGTCCGTGGCGCCCGTGAAAGACGCCACGCAGGAGAAAGCCTCCGACGCTCTCTTCGCCATCGGCGGTCTCGATGCCGCGGAGTTCATCGACGCCCCGAAGTCGCCCGACACGTATGGCCTCAACACTCCCGCCCTTCGCGTGACGATTCGTTTCGAGGCTCAGAAAAAGGAAGACTGGTTTGAGGTGGCGGTGAAGGGTGACGCCGGCTACGGACGGCGGCGCGACGACACCGCAGTCTTGAAGCTCGACAAGGCGAAGACGGAAGCGCTCATCAAGAGCTTCACCGAACTCGGTTCGTAGCTCACCTCCGACGAGGCGGGTCGGCGCCCCGGTCCTTAATCAGGCCTCGAGTCTGCGTTCGTACTCCACCGTCTCGCCGCGCTCGATGTAGCGGCGGAGGAGACGCAGATGCATGGCCCAGCCGAACGACGAGGCCGCGAAGTGAGGCGTTTCCTCCTTCCAGCCGGAATGCCAGAAGAAAACCCTGGTGTGATCTCCGAGGGGGGCCAGGCGAAAACCGACCCGGGTGCCGAGCCATTCGTCGGAGGCTTCGGTCAGTTCAAGCTCGAACTCCTCGTTCGGCACACACCGTGTGACCCGCGCCTCCCAGTCGTACTCCGGCCCGAAGCCGAGCGCATAGGGGGCATCCGTATCCGGCTTGCCCGACGAGTAGTGGGTCCACCACTGATCGAGACCGGCCGGGGTGGTCATGCCCTCGAAGATCCGCGGGGGCGGCGCCTCGATCGTGAACTCATGATGAATATTGGCCATCGGGTGATCTCCTGAGACACGAACGTAATCGCGGGCCAGAAAGGCGTCAATGAAGTAAAGGCATCATGTCGGGG
>CAZFQH010000299.1:0-5579 GCA_964520805.1 uncultured Acidobacteriota bacterium
GGTGGGCGACATCATCGACCCCTACACCGGCAAGGTTGTGGCGGGGACGCTCAAGCCGGACGACACCTTTGCCGACGCGCGCCTGCTCATGCGGACCGGCGCCAACCCGCAGCGGACGCGGGCCGGGGAGAACACCACCATCGGCATGGTGGCGACGAACGCCAAACTCACCAAAGCGGAGGTCACGAAGATGGCGCAGATGGCCGATGACGGCTTCGCGCGCGCCATCAATCCCGCTCACACCCTGGGCGATGGCGATACGGTCTTCGCGGTGGCCACCGGGCGCTTCGAAGGCGAAGTCAACGCGTCGATGATCGGGGCACTTGCCGCGGAAGTGATGGCCGACGCTCTGCTCGCCGCAGTTCGGGAAGCCACCGGAGCGGGGGGGGTCAAGGCGGTCCGCGACCTCAAGCCTCCGTCGGCCAAGTAGGCCTTCGCGTTCGCGGCGCAGAACTCCGGACCCCCCTGTCGCCGCCCAGGGGGCAGGGATAGGTCAGTTTTCGGAGGTGCTCCGAGTAGGTTCCACAGGCAGGAGCCGGGTGCGGTCGACTCGCTGCCGGACCATGGTCTCCACCACGAGTTTCTGACCGGCAAGCCGGATTTCATCCCCGGGGGCCGGAATCCGACCGAGGCGCAACATGAACAGGCCGTTGAGGGTGTCGGCCTCTTCCCGCTCCTCTCCCGAGATCCGGATGCCGGTTGCTTCCTCGAACTCTCCCAGCCGGACCACGCCCGCAAAGAGACGGCTCCCGTCCGGCAGAGGCAGGCCTACCGCTTTGCTGGTCCCTTCGGCCTCGATCCGGCCGACCAGCCCTTCGAAAAGGTCGTGAAGAGTGAGGACGCCCGCGGTCACCCCATACTCGTCCACGACCACCGCCATCGCGTGTCCCTTGGAACGCATGTCCTCGAGCACCGCGTCCGCCTTGCGCGGCACCGGCACCAGAGGGAGCGGCTGAATGAGAGCCCGAATATCGAACGGCTGGTTCGGGGCCACCCCCGCCAGAGACCGGACGTGCAACACACCGATCACATCATCGAGCGAGCCCTGATAGACGGGAAGCCGGGTTCGCGGAGTCTTTCGCACCTGTTGGAGCAGAGCCTCGAGGGTGGCGTCCGCGGAGATTGCCACCAGGTCACGACGCGGGGTCATGAGTTCGCCGGCGGTGATGTCGGCGAACTGAAAGGCGCGGCTCGCGATCCGCGCTTCCGAGGCTTCGACGGCGCCGCCGGCCTGGCTGGCGCGGACCAGCATTCGCAGCTCTTCGACACTGTGAACCATCTCGTGCCCGGAGGTTCCGTCGAGGCCTACCAGCCGAAGCACACCGTTGCCCACGGCGTTGAGGGCGCTGATCGGCCAGCGAAACACCCGGTAGAACAGGCGAATGGGATGGGCCACCATCAAGGACGTGGCTTCCGCACGCTGGAGAGCCAGGCCCTTGGGCGCCAATTCGCCGATGACGATGTGGAGTGCGGTGATGACTGAGAAGGCGACGCCGATGGTGATGGCATGGGCGGCGGGTCCGGTCGCCGAACCGAGGGCCAGGGTCAGGGGCCCCGCCAGCAGGCGGGCGACCGCGGGTTCGCCGATCCAGCCGAGGCTGAGAGAGGCCATGGTGATCCCGAGCTGGCAGGCTGCGATGTACGAATCGAGGTGGGAAACCACATCCTTGGCGGCCGCAGCACCCGCACGACCCTCGCGGGCCAGTTCGTCGAGGCGGGATTTCCGAACCGCAACCACCGCGAACTCCGTGGCCACGAAAAAGCCATTGGCCAGCACCAGGAACAACACGGCGACAACGGCTATGACCGCGGACGTTCCCATCGCTTTACTCTAGCGGATCCGCGATCCGCGGGTTGTTTTGGCGCTCAGTCCCGCGCCCGGCCGCTTCTTGCTTCGGCCACGATGCTGACGTACTCGCGGGCCCGGACGGTAACGGATGTGGCGAGGGTATTCCAATCCTCTTCGCGGATCGCGTTCACGTCGACGAGGTCGGATCCGACGCCAAGGGCCATCGAGCCTGCCTTGATGAAGTCAGCCGCGGTCTTCATCGAAACCCCGCCCGTAGGCATAAGGGGGATCTGGGGGAAGGGTGCCTTCAAGGCCTTGATGTACGAGGCTCCGCCCAAGGCTCCACAAGGGAAGACCTTCACCACGTCAGCACCCGCCTCCCACGCGGTCACCACCTCGGTCGGGGTGAGCGCTCCGGGCATAACCGCCACGCCGTAACGGCGGCAGAGCTCGATGGTCCGCAGATTGAGGGCTGGGCTCACCACGAATTGAGCCCCGGCCAGAATGCAGGCGCGCGCGGTTTCCGGATCGAGCACGGTGCCAGCGCCCACCACCAGCGAGGCGTCGCGATTGTGCAGGGCCTCGATGATCGAGATCGCCCCCGGGACGGTCATGGTGACCTCCACTATGGGCAATCCGCCCGCGGCGATCGCGTCGATGATTTTGATGGCCTCGTCCCTGGATTCCGCCCGGATGACCGGCACCAGCCCGACCCTTGCGATGCGTTTCAGGACTTCACTTTTTTCCATTTCGACCTCCAGGTAACTGCCTATGTGACGCCGACTTTACGCGGGCGCGGAGCCTCAGCGCGACACCCGCGCGGTTCCGCCCTTCATCACCCGCTCGACTTCGGCGAGGCTCACCATCGTAGTGTCGCCCGGTGTCGTCATGGCGAGGGCGCCGTGAGCGGCACCGCACTCGACCGCGTACTGCGGACCCTTTCCGGCCAGGAAGCCGTAGACGAGTCCGGAAGCGAAGGAATCGCCGCCGCCCACGCGGTCGAAGATCTCGAGGTCGGGGCGTTCGGGCGCCCGATAGAGCTTCCCGTCCTCATAGACCACGGCACTCCAGTCGTTGACCGTCGCGGTCTTCGCGGCGCGCAGGGTGGTCGCCACCACTTTGAAATTGGGGAACTCGGTGATGGCCTTTTCCATCATGCGCCGGAAGTTCAGGACGTCGAGGGTTGAGAGGCTCTCGTCCAGACCCTCCACGTGGATCCCGAGGGAGGCCTGAAAGTCCTCCTCGTTGCCGAGCATGACGTCCACGAAAGGCGCCAGTTCGCGATTGACTTCGCGCGCCCTCTTTTCGCCGCCAATCGACTTCCACAATGACGGGCGGTAGTTGAGGTCGTAGGAGACGATGACGCGGTTACGGTGGGCGGCCTCCATGGCCTCCTTCGCCACGAGGGGGGTGGTTTCGCTCAGAGCCGCGAAGATCCCTCCGGTGTGGAACCATCGGGCACCCTCCTTCGCGAAGATCTGGTTCCAGTCGATGTCGCCCGGCTTCAACTGCGACACCGCGGTGTGGCCGCGATCGGAGCAGCCAAGGGCGGCGCGCACGCCGAAACCGCGTTCGGTGAAGTTGAGGCCGTTGCGTACCTTCCGCCCGACGCCGTCGTCGGTAACGAAGCGCACGTAGGTCTGGTCGACTCCGCCCTGATAAATGAGGTCCTGGACCAGCCGGCCCACCGGATTGTCCACGAGTGCTGTCACCACCGCCGCATTCAGGCCAAAGCACCGCTTGAGGCCCCGGGCCACGTTGTACTCGCCTCCGCCCTCCCAGACTTCGAAGGAGCGCGTGGTGTGGATCCGGCCGGGACCGGGATCGAGACGCAGCATGACCTCGCCCAGGCAAACGATGTCGAAGCGGCAGGAGGCTTGATCTTTGATGGTCAGGGTGCTGGTCATAGTGCGGTCAGGGTCCTTAGTTCCAGGTTGGTCGGAGCGATGGCGGCCGAGCCCGATTGCGTTCGCGCCGTGCGGACGCTATCGCGGATGCTTCGGGCGGTTCAACTTTGGTCCACAAAGGTCGTGGCGCAGGTTTGGGCGTTTCCCCCGGTCTCTCGACGAGGGTCTGAGTGGTATTACCAATAAAGCACCATCGAAGAACCGCGATATTCAGATCGGCGCCCGGCTCACCTTCTGAGGTACCCTTCGCGCTCATGAACATTCAGTCCTTAGCAGCCCTCAAATTCGCGGCGGTCCTTTTGGTCGCCGCGACATCCCTTCTCGCGCAGACGAGCGCTCCGCCCGCGGCGGCGAGGGCTCTGGGCCGGGTGAGCGTCCGCAACGACAGCGCGCTCGCGCGACGCGCCGAGGTGGTTACGGTGTCTCTGGCCTCCCTGGGCGGAGACCTCAAGCCCGCGGATGCCGCACGGGTGTGGGTGAAGGATGGCGGCGGGCGGGATCTCGTGGTCCAGCCCATCGATTTGAATGGCGACTACGATGACGACACCCTGGCCTTTCCCGTCGATATCGCGGCTTCGGCCTCTGCGGATTTCACGGTGACTCTTGGCGAGCGACGTCGCTATAAGAAAGAGGACTTCCAGGTCTATGGGCGCTTCAATCGAGAGCGCTTTGACGATTTCGCGTGGGAGAACGACAAGGTCGCGTTCCGCATGTACGGCCAGGCCCTCGAGACCTGGGTGCGCGAGCCCCTCACCAGCAGCGCGGTCGACGCGTGGGTGAAGAAGACCTCGCGACTCGTGGTCAACGACTGGTACCACGTGGACGACTATCACAAGGATCACGGCGAGGGCGGCGACTTCTACTCTGCGGGCCGCACCCGGGGCTGCGGGGGCAACGGCCTGATGAGCGAGGGGAAGCTCTTCGTATCGAAAAACTTCCGCGGCTCGCGCGTACTCTCGCGGGGTCCGATCCGGCTGGTGTTCGAGTTGACCTACGAGCCGTGGGAGGTCGGCTCGATCATGGTAAGGGAGACGAAGCGAGTGACGCTGGATGCGGGGTCTCACTTCAATCGCTTCGAGAGCTTCTACCAGACCGAATCCGGAGCGCCTCTTCCCGAAACGGTGCTTTACGCCATGGGCATCCGTAAAGAGAAGGGCGCGGACGTTCGCGTTGACCCGAAGTCTGGCCTGATCCGGCAATGGCAGGCCCTGGCCTCGTTCGGCGACGACGGCTCGTTGGGCTGCGCAGCCATGGTCGATCCCGCGCGACTCGCCGAAACCCCCGAAATCGACGGGAACCTGCTGATCGGATACCGCGGCCCCGCTCCTTACTATGCGGGCACCGGGTGGGATCGTGGCGGAGACTTCAAGACCATGGCGGACTTCGACGCCCACGTGGACGGCGTCGCGAAGCGACTCGCGGTTCCCCTGAAGGTTGAGTTCGTTCGCTGAAGACGCGACTACGGCGGTTTGAAAACAAGGGAGACTGACCACTATGGAAACCCGACGACTTGTTCACCCCGAGCACTACGCCCGCATGAGCGGGGAGGAACTGCGCCGCAGCTTTCTGGTCGAGGATCTTTTCACTCCGGGCGAGGTGAAGCTCCTTCATTGGGAAGGCGAGCGCACCATTATCGGCTCGGTGGTGCCTCTCGATCGGCCGCTGCCGCTTCAAAGCCCGCAGGACATCAAGGCGAATCATTTCTCGGATCGCCGCGAGATCGGGATCGCGAACCTGGGAGGGGCGGGCAAGGTCACGGTGAACGGAGTTGCCCACGCACTGGCGCCTCGCGACCACCTCTACGTGGGCCGGGGCCCGACCGACCTCGTCTTTTCAAGCGACGTCGTCGATGTTCCCGCACTCTTCTACATCGTCTCCCACCC
>CAZFQH010000300.1:0-5559 GCA_964520805.1 uncultured Acidobacteriota bacterium
GGCGCCCCTACGGTGAACGTCTCAACGGGCCAGGCGCTCCAGATTGTCGCGGCTCACGACAAGGAAACCGGCCGCCTCGGTTGAAACCACACCCTCTTTCCCCCAGCGGCTCATGATGCGAATGGAGGTTTCCATGGTGGTACCCGCGAGGTCGGCCAGGTCCTGTCGGGAGAGGACGATGGGAACGAAGACGCCGTCTTCGCGGGGCCGGCCCAGGCGATCCGCGAGCTTCAGAAAGATCTGAGCGAAGCGTGCTTCCACACGGCTTCCCGTGATCTCGCTCAATCTTTTTCCAAGATCGATGACCCGCAGGGAGAAGCCCCCCAGGAGGCCGCGGACCAGCGACGGGCAGGTCTCAAGCAAGGCCATGAACGCGGCGCGCTTCGAAGCGATGCACACCGCCTCCTCCAGGGCGACGGCGGAAGCAGGATAGGGACGAGACTCATACGCCGCGATTGCGCCGAGGGGATCGCTGGGGCCGAGGATCTCGATGATCAGCTCCTTGCCGCCCGGGATAGCCTTGACGACCTTGATCCGTCCCGACACGATGGTGAAGATGAGGTCCGACGGATCGCCTTCGGCGAACACCTGATCTCCCTTGTCGTAACGCCGCTCGACCGAAATCTCCGCCACTTTGCGCCGGTCCTCCGCAGTGAGTCTGGAGAACAGCGCGCACGAGCGGAGCAGGGTCTCGGAATCGGGCGACATCCGCCCATGATAGCGGGCGGGTTATTCCCGGCGGGCGCCCGGCGAGGCGTGCCCATGATCGGGCGAGGCGTGTCTCGCCCTTTACAAGGCCGTCGGCGGTTTTTGCGCCGTAGGGGCCGGGCGACACTCACCCGATGCGGGTGCGCGACAGTCCGCACCCGGCGTTGCGATCCATCAGGAAATCAGTCGGGGCAATGCGCCCAGGAAGAAGACCGAATCGCCCCAGATGCGATAACGCTCGTTGCACGACGACCAAGCCTGGGCGAGGAGGAGCATCGGGGGTGTTGCAAGTTGAATCGCGAGGACGACGCAGACCGGGGCCAGGGCGCTCGGTGACCGCAACCCCGCCGCAAGTGAAACAACTGCGCTGAGGATCCCCAGCCCGATGACGAAGGTTCGCGTGCGCGCTGATCCCCACCGAAGGGCGACGGATCGGCTCTCTTGTTCACGGTCCGCCTCAGCCTCAAACACGCCCAGCATCAGCAGGTTCAAGACCGCGGCCACGGCGTGCAGGGCCGCGGCCCCGATCAGCCACGGCTGCGGCCCCTCGCCCATGACGATTGGACCACCCCAGATACCGGCGGCATAGAGCAGACCGGCGATGGGCTCTTTGGGGACGCTCCGCAGGATCAGACCTTGCGCTGAGGCGAGATACTGAACCACCGCGATCGACAGGCCGATTCCATAGATTTGGACCGTCGGCCGCAGGGTCAACGCGGCGCCAAGGCCCACGACGATGGCGAAGCCAAGGGCAATGGTCAGCGCGCGCGCATGTCGGCGATGGAACTTGTGTCGGTAGGAGCCGGATGTGCCGGGGCTTCGCCGCGCGTCGAGAAGGTGGTCGGCGGTGTAGATGCTCCAAACCGCGGTCAACAGAGCGATCCACCATCCCGGAGGCATACGCGCGTTCGTCACATGCTCCGCCAGAAGCCCGCCGCAGGCCGCGCCCACGACGACGTCGAGGCTGATGGCACGAGCGAATGCGCCGATGGTCAAGGCCTCGATCGTATCGCGCATCCGGCCCTGCTCCTTGAAGCATCGGGCGAGGCATGCCTCGCCCCTACGCCTTCGCCTGAAACCGTAGGGCCGGGCATGCCCGGCCCGGTTGCCCTGGATGTGGCAGACTCGCCTCTCTTGTTGACCGGAGGCTCCTTGCGCGAACTGTACCCACCCATTGAACCGTTCGACGATGGCTTTCTGAAGGTCTCGGATCTTCATACCGTCCACTATGAGCAGGTCGGTAACCCGGCGGGGAAGAAGGCCCTCTTCCTTCACGGCGGCCCCGGCGGCGGGCTCGATGACGACTACCGTCGCTACTTCGATCCGACGCGCTTTCACGTCACTCTGTTTGATCAGCGGGGCAGCGGGAAAAGCACGCCGCACGCCGAACTGCGCGAGAACACAACGTGGGACCTGGTCGCGGACGCCGAGCGGCTGCGCGAACATCTGGGCATCGAGAAGTGGATGGTGTTCGGTGGAAGCTGGGGCAGCACCCTGGCCCTCGCCTACGCGCAGAAGCATCCCGAGCGCGTGACCGGCCTCATCCTGCGCGGCATTTTTCTTCTGCGCCGCAAGGAACTCCTGTGGTTCTATCAGGAGGGGGCGAGCTGGCTTTTCCCCGACGCCTGGGATGAATACCTCAAGCCGATTCCCGAGGCCGAGCGCGGCGACATGATGAGCGCCTATTACCGGCGGCTCACCTCCCCCGACTCCGCGGTCCGGAGCGCGGCGGCGAAGGCGTGGTCAATCTGGGAAGGAACCACCAGCAAGCTCCAGGTAGACCCCGAGGCCATCGCGCGGTTCGGCGGAGAGATGTTCGCCGATGCGTTCGCTCGCATCGAGGCGCATTATTTCGTACATGGTGCCTGGATGCGGTCGGATACGCAGCTTCTCGATGATGTTTCGAAGATCGCGCATTTGCCCGGAGTCATCGTACAAGGCCGTTATGACGTCGTGTGTCCAGCGGCGAGTGCGTGGGCCCTGCACCAGCGATGGCCGAACTCGAAGCTCGTGATCGTCCAAGGCGCCGGCCACAGCATGAAGGAGCCGGGGATCCTGAGCGCCCTGGTCCAGGCCACCGACGATTTCGCGTCACGGTAAGGGCAGGCGCCCAAGGTCTGCCCCTACATGGGCGGGACCCTGGGCTTCACGCAGGGGATGCAGAGGGCGATGTAGTTGGAGGCCACCGGCGGGAAGGTCATCTGATCGCCAGTGGGCACCGGTGACCAGCGGGCGGGCTCGTCCGGAAGATCGACAAGAGGCGCCAGACATCGACCCGGGGCGCCATGGCATTCGCCGCGCTCGCACTCGCAGCGATGGTCAGCGCGGGCCTTCAGCTCATGAATGAACTCGGGGGGATAGTTCATTGGCCGGTCTCCTTTCGCCCATCTTGCGTCACGGCAAGGGCAGGCCCAAGGTCTGCCCCTGAATTGGCGGGCGCCTGGATCGCGAACAAGTGCTTCGCGCCGCGGATGAAAATCGTTCCGCGTGACAACGCCGGCGAGGCCCAGACCGGCTCCTCGAGACTGTTGGTGGCGAGCACTTCGAACTTCGGCCCGGCCCGAATGACGAAACTGGCCCCTTCGTCGCTCGTCACCAGCAGCTTGTCCTCAAAGGCCACGAGAGACGCGCGGATCCTCGCGGGAAGCGGCACGCGGCCGCCCTCGTAAACCACCTCGCCGGTGGCCGCGTTCAGGCAGGTGAAGATGCCCGCGTCGCTCACGAGGTACAAGTAGTCGCCGTGTACGACCGGCGAGGCCACGTAGGCGGTTCCCTTGTCGTGACGCCAGACCACCGCGTCCGAGTTTGTGAGGTCGCCCGTGCCGCCCGTTCGGATGGCGAGAGCGCGCTTCGCCTGGCTGCCCGCGGTGAGGATCACCAGATTCGGAGCCGCCACGGGACTGGGAATGGGATGGCTCTCGGTGCCATTTGCTTTCCACAGTTCTTTGCCCGTCGCGGGATCGTACGCCGTGACCGACTCGGCGCCCGCGGTTACAAGCTCATACCGATCTCCGGCTTTCACCAGCAGAGGCGTGGCCCAGCTCCGACGGTTCTTTCGCTCCGCGCGCCACACCGGCTTCCCGGTGGTCTTGTCGAGAGCGGTGATGAAGGATCCTTTCCCCATCTCCTGATCGCACTGAAGGATGATCAGCTTCTCGAAGAGGATGGGCGAGGTTCCGGGCCCAAGCCCCGCTTTGATCACGTCGCCCACCGAAGACTTCCACTTCAGTTTGCCTTTGAAGTCGTACGCATACAGGCCCAGCGATTCAAAGAACGCATAGACCAGCTTCCCGTCGGTCACCACCGTCGACGATGCGTAGTTGTTGCTCTTGTGGTGATCGTCCGACATGAGCCCCTCGTACGACATCTGCTTCCAGAGAATCTTTCCGGTCTTCGCGTGGATGGCCAGGGTTTCGACGCGGTGAAACGAGTCGATGCCGACCGCATCCGGATGCAGGTAGCCAGGGTTGTGACTGAAATCTAGATGCACCGGAGCTTCCCGTCCGCCGGGCACCGGTTCCCCCTTGATCGAGGTGGTGAGGAAGATGTGATCGCCCCAAACCACCGGGGATGAGTGGCCGCTGCCGGGAATCTCTGTCTTCCACTTGATGTTCTTCGCGGCAGACCACTCGGTGGCAAAGCCGGTTTCTCTGGAGAGGCCCCGGCCTTCCGGGCCGCGCCATTGCGGCCATTGGCCGGACAACCGGTTGTCCCCCGGGGCGCTCCAACCCGGAGTCGCGGCCAGAATCATCGTCACCAGCAGAAACTCGAGCCGAACTTCTTTCTTCATGGGGGCCTCCGCGATCAATATACGCCCGGCACCGGACCGGAAGTGACGATCCGCACACCCGGGGTGAAACCCCGGAACCTCTCCAGGTTTGTTCCCCAATCCCCACCCGAGAACGAATGAGGGACGAGGTTATCGGAACTGGGTGATTCTCTTCTCCAGAGCCGTGGCCGTTTCGGGGAAAAAGCGTCGAAGCGAATTGGTCTCCGCTGGGTCGGCTTCAAGATCGTAGAGAACGGGAATCGAATCCCGGAAGCCCGGCCGCACGTACTTCCACTTCCCGGAGCGGACCGCGGCTATTTCGCTGGTCATCAGGAAGAAGAACTCGCGGCCACCTTCGATTCCGGTGCCGGGAATTCGATTGACCTCGCCGGTCAGGAGTTTGGAGATATTGACGCCGTCATAGTCACGGGCCGGCAAAGGCGCCCCGGCCATCGCCGCGAAGGTCGGGAAGAGGTCCAGGGTGGAGGCAGGATCCTTGATCAGTCGGCCTGCCGGGATGGTTCCGGGCTGCCAGACGATCGCGGGCACCCGGATGCCCCCTTCGTTGATGTTGCCTTTTCCATATGTGAGGGGGCCAGGTGAACCAGCGGAAGCTGGGCCGTTGTCGCTCAGGAAGACCACCAGCGCGTTTCGATCCCGGCCGGTCTCCTTCAGAGTACGCAGAACCTCGCTAACCGACCAGTCGAGTTCCTGAACCGAGTCTCCGTACAATCCCTGACCCGAGGAGCCCGCGTAGGGTGGGGCGGCATAGTTCGGAGTGTGGGGGGCGTGATGCGCGAGATAGAGGAAAACCGGCTTGTCGGCGGGGGTCTTGCGGAGGAATGTAGTGGCTTCGGTGGTGAGGCGTCGCGTCAGCATGTCCATGCCAGGGAAATCGTCGGTCGCCTGTTCGCCCATGACGAAGCCGGTAGCGGGAGGCGAACTCATCATGCCGTAGAAGAAATCGAAGCCCAGTCGCAGGGGCATGTCCTGCACTTTGGCCCCGAGGTGCCACTTGCCGACGATAGCGGTTGCGTAACCCTGGTTCTTCAGCAGTTGGGCGATTGTGACTTCTCCCGCAC
>CAZFQH010000301.1:0-5481 GCA_964520805.1 uncultured Acidobacteriota bacterium
ATCAAAGATCCGTACCGAACGCTGGTATGGGGAGCGACCGGCATTGCTTCGATAGTTGTGCTGGGCCGCACGATTGAGCTTCGCAGCGAGGGTCTAATGGGGCGGCCTTCGAATGTCGCCCTACTTGAACGCCTCGCGGCAACTCAAGGTGGGGACTGCGAGACCAAGATCCTCGAACTAGGGTGCGATCTATCCAGAAATGGGAATGGAGATGCACGAACCCTGCTCTTGCTGGGTGACTCATTCGCCCGCGCCCTCTCGCCTGCCCTTTTCGAGTATTCGAGGATCGTCGGCATCAAGACCCGCATCCTCGTTCAACCAAGGTGTCCGCCGCTTATCGGTGCCATCTCGGGGAGCCGGAAGACACCGTCCGAGGTGAATCCGGAGTGTAGAGACTGGCTGCGCCAGGTCCAGGAACGGCTGCGGGACGATCTCTCCGGGATCTCGGGCGTCATCCTCGCGGGTCGTTGGCCAGCCTATGCGGCCCGTGAAACCCCGGAGGCGTCGCGGAAGCTTTTTGACTGGAACGGTAGGGTGATCGAAGGCTCCGTAGCGCTCTCCGTCGGTATGCAAGGAACCCTCGATTTCATGGAGTCTGTCGGTGTGCGAGTCCTGGTCGTTGGCGCGCCACCGGAGTCTCCGTTTGATGTGTCTAAGTGCCTGCTACGAGCCCCGGACCGGTGCTATGTAACATCTTCATGGAATGAAACCGCCCGGGCCCTGTCGAAGGCTGCGTTAATCGGGGTGGTTCGTGGACGCGGGAACGTTCGATACACGGACCTATTCGATGCGCTATGTCCCGGATTGCGATGTAGCTTTGGAACGATCGAGGACCCCCTGCTGACAGACCGAAGCCACCTCTCCGCGAGCGCCGCTAAGCGACGCGTTCTGCCGACAATGCTCTCTGATCTGGAATGGCTCCGTGGCACCCGAGCGAGGGATTTCGTTCCGGGCCCCGCCTTGCGTTAAGCATCCGACCCCTCCCTTAAGAGTCTCCTCAGTGCCTATGCTCACGCTCCCCCGTGTCTCCGTTGTCATCCCTCTCTATCAAAAAGCCCCCTACGTAAGGCGCGCCGTGCTATCGGTCCTTCGCCAAACGCTGGAGGCGTTCGAGGTGATTGTGGTCGATGACGGATCCACTGATGATGGGCCTCGAATTCTGAGTGAGATGGCTGATACCCGGCTGGTCGTCCATCGGCAGGTCCATTCGGGTGTGAGCGCCGCGCGTAACCGAGGCGTTGGGTTGGCGCGGGCTTCGTGGGTAGGTTTCCTGGACGCAGATGACGAGTGGTTACCGTCTTTCCTCGAATCAACCCTAAAGGTTGCAGAGAACAGCGGTGTCGTTACGGCGGTGTTCTCAAATCTCTGGGACTATCCAACCATGCGGCCGATGCTGGACAGGGTCGAGTGTGACTCCTTCCTCGTTCGAGACTATTTCGCCACCCTTCTTGAGAACCAAGGACAAGGGATGTCCTCATCCAGCACCCTTGCTTTGAAGTCTCACATTTTGTCCCGCAATGGTTTCCGGGAGGGCGTAGTACACGGCGAAGATGTCGACCTGTGGGCTCGACTTGCTTGGAGTGGGCGGATCGGATTCTGCCCGAATACCCTCGCCATCTGCCATAGCGAGGTTCCTGGATCAGCGTCAAAGGACCTGCCGGCGGCGGTCACCTTCTATCCGGCTGTCCTTCGATCGTACGAGGAATGGAGTTCCGCCGAACGGATTCCGCCCGAGCTTCGAGCCAGTAGCCGTCAGTACGCGACTTGGCTCCTTGCCCGGCACGCGATGGAACTAGCCCACCATGGAATGTGCGCGGAGGCGCGCAGCCGGATGGCGGCGGCGGCATGGAAGGTCCCGGGCGATTTCCTCATCGGGAAAGCCCGCCTCTGGGCGAACCTGCCTACTTACCTCCTGCGGATTGGACGTTCCCTTCGCGCTGTCAGGCGTCGTCGGTCTTTGTGAGCCGTCTACTACGGTCGCGCCGGGCTCGAGACAATCCGCGGCCGCGAAATCAGATTTGCGAGGATGCGATACGCGCCCGGCGTGCCTGCGGGCAGCTGCCTGAAAAGTCCAAGGCCGACGTAAGTCCACGTTCCCTTGCCAACGGTGGTCTCCACCAGCATCCCGACCTTCTCTCCCGGGTTCTTGGGCCAGGGGTCCACCGACTTCAGTACGTCGACGTACCGCGGGTCGCGCGCGCCGAAGAAGTACAGGCCTCGCTCCTGCACCCAGCCGTTGAAGTCGGACGCAGTGATGCGGTTTGGCGCGGTGACCAGCCGAGACTGAGGGGCCAAAATCTCAATCGGGGCTTCCTCCACGGTCACGCGGTTGGACGTAACCGACGCGGGATAGGGTGCAAAAGGAGAGTCCTGTGGCGGTCGCTCTGCCCGTCCGCCCCCACCACCTGCTCCTTGCGCACCGGCCGGCGGTCCTCCCGGCCCCGGGCCTCCCGAGAAGCCCCCAGGGATCGCAGGTTGAGCCAGCATATTGAACTCGAACTTGTTGTACTGAACCACGAGGTGGCCGCCTTGCTCGACATACTTCATCACCCGCGCGTAGTTCGCCTTCAGGTCATTGCGTCCCTGGAATACCCGGGTGCCGGTGACGATGGTGGTGTACTTCGAGAGATCCCCGTACGCGAGATCGTCCGCGCCGAGCATCGTCACCGGGACGCCCAGTTGCGCGATCGCATCCGCGGTCTCGTCGCCCGCGCCCATGATGTAGCCCACGTGGACGTTCGGAGCCACCTTCACGTCCTGCACTCGAAGCAGGGTCTCCGCCTGGTGATACAGGTGGCGCTCCTGGGTGTGGTTGTAGGCAATGACCTGGTACCCCTCCGTGAACGTCTCGCCGTTTGCGACCGCCGAGGCCTTAAGTGTGAACTCCGACTCCGGCGTGTTCGGCGGCACCGTGACGAAGAACCGAACCGTCAGCTCCTCACCCTCGTAGCGAAAGTTGGCGGGTGCGGTGGCGGGTTCCACCTTCAGCTTCCCGGCATCGACTTTGACCACGGCATCGACCGCACCCTTGGCTCCGTTCTTCACCACCACCCGAAGTTCGCGCTGAACCGCGGTCAATGACTTCGGCGCTACCAGCAGCTCCGGGGTCAGGTTCATGGACAGGGTCGGGATGACGTTCACTTCCTTCTGTTTCTCGCCACCGACCCAGGGGCCTTCATAGCGATACTGGCCGGCCTGGGTGAGCCCGAAAGTCGTTCCCGCACTGCTGAAGGCGAAACGGGCCTGAATGTCCGAGGGGCTCCAGGGCAGGGTGTGATGCTCGGGGATCTCGATGTCGTAGCGATCCACCTTGAAATTGCGCTTCCAGTACGGCTGGGTGTAACGGGCGGCCGCTCCTGCGGTGACGGTGAAGGTGCCCTGCGCCTTCTGGCCGGGGCCGAGTTCACCGGCCTTGTCGAGTTTGCCGGTGACGGTCCAGCCGGTCGGAACCAAAAGCGAAACCTGGTCCAGAAGAACCGGCGCATCGCCTTGATTGACCACCAGGGCGCGCACGTCGAATGCCTGTCCTCGGACGACATTGCCGTCGTTCGAAACCGCCTGGAACACCAGCCCATGAGCGAGCACCAGAGCCTGCTCGAATTCGGTTACCTTGCGCTCCAGGCGATGGAGAAGATTGAGCCGGGCCTCCGATGAAAGGCTGCTTCCTTTCACGAGTGTGATCAATGCGTGCGTGGCTCCAAGGCCCTTGCGGAGCGCGGGTGCGACTTTGCTGAGGGATTTCGGGTCGTAGGCGGCGCCAGCTTCAACCGCGGCGTCCTGAATAGCCGCAAGACCTTTGGCGAGGCCGGGGGCCTTGTCCTCTTCGCCCCGGGCAAAGCGGACGAGGGCCTTCACCGAGATGTCCTCCGGAAGAATCGAGGTTCCGCCGCCCGCAATCTTCGGTTCGGAATCAACGATGTAGTAGGTGGCCCGACCTTCACCCGGCTCCGACTTCAGCTGACCCATGCCCTGACACTGGTGAAAGGCCCTCCCGATCGAGCCGAACTCCGCGTAGCTCATGCCGAGAAACGGATCAAACCCGTTCGTGGCCACGGTGGTGACCGGACCCTCCATCTGCTGCAGTCCGCCGCCTACGCCGCCCTGGTAGGCGCGCAGACCCTGCCATGCGAGAAGACCTTCCTTGGATTGGTTCGGAAACCGCGCGGGATCTGCCGCCGCGCGGAAGGCCTCGCGCGCGAGGTGAGCGGTGGCCTGATGATGCTGGCCCCCGCCCGGCGCTTCAAGGGAAAGGCTCAGCACCACATCAGGACGGAAGGCGCGGAAGACGCGCACCACGTCATCGAGAACTTCCTCGCGGCCCCACTTCTGGAACGTCTCTTCGATGCTGAACGAGTAGCCGAACTCGTAGGCCCGGGTGAAATACTGCTCGGCCGCGTCGTAACGATGGACCCCCGCGAGTTCCTCGGTGCGGAGAATTCCGATGGCCTGGAAAAGCTCGGGGCCGATTTCGTTCTGGCCGCCATCACCGCGGGTGACGGTGAGCAGACCGGTGCGCACACCCATCCCTCGCGAGAGCAGGGTGAGAACCCCATTGTTCTCGTCATCGGGATGGGCGGTCACGTAAAGCACGTTGAACGCGACGGGCAGGCGGCGCAGGGCGAGGCCGAGGCCGGTGGCTCCCTGGTCCTGGGGCAACGGCGCCAGTTGCGCTTCCGACTGACCGACGAAAACAAGAGCGAAAACGAGGCTCAGGGCGGTGAGCGACCTGCGGGCGGGGCGTGCGGACATCGGTTGTTTCTCCTGTTGGGACAAAGGGACGATCACCGCCGCTACGGCGCCACGGAAGATCCTGGAGGGACCTACCGAATTCGAATCTTCAGCTGAAGCCGGATAGGGATCAGAATCTCACGCCCGGCTCCGGAGAGGTTGATCTCGACGGGAACACTGACCTCGACGAGATCGGCCTTGAGCGAACCCGCGGGAATTTCTACGGAAGCCACCGCGGTGACCGGGTCGGCGGTGAAGGTCGACGAGCCGCCCGGCGCGCCAAGTTCGTCCATGGAGTCGAACGGCGACTCCTCAGGCGCTCGGTGAGGGGTGGGAGTATCGAAGGGCGACGCGGGTTCGAGGGCCGACCCGAACGGATCCTCGAGAGTTGCGGGCAGGGGTGCGGGCTCTTCCAGCGCGGAACCAAACGGATCCTCCGGCGCCGAAGAAGAGGACCGCGGCGGTCCGAGATCGAGATCCAGCTCACCGGTTGAGCCCGAAGGAACCGGGCTTGGGGCGGGACCGAGAGCGTCGAGTGAGAGTTCGGGGCCGAAGGGATCGACGGTGGGCGCCGGTGCGGGTCCATCCAAGGCGGACAGTGCCTCGAGTGGATCGCTGAGGTCCAGCTCGGCGTCGAGCGAGAGGGAAGGTACGGGAGCTGACGACGGCCCAGGACCGCCCAGTGAATCGAGTAGATCGTCGGTAGATGAGAAAGCTGCGGCGGCAGGCTTGGGGGAAGGCGGTGGCAATGGT
>CAZFQH010000302.1:0-4102 GCA_964520805.1 uncultured Acidobacteriota bacterium
GTCGCGGATGAGGCTTGAAACCGCGACGAAGATCGCCTGCCCTCCCGCCAGGTACCCCGCCTGATCAGGAGGGTAGGTGGCGTACTGGGGAAAGGTGCTGTACCACGCAGCATGGTGCGCCAGCACTGCCACGAACCCGACCAGAGGGATCAGCCATTGCCCGCGGTTTCGCACCTGCGGATTGTAGTTGGGGGCGCTACGACCCGGGGGCGGGAGCGGCGCTGGACAAGTTGCTGCGAGGTATCGCGGTCATCAACCCGTCCGCGCGTGTCGGCCCATCCCTCAGCGCAGATGCCCGAAGGAGCCGCAGGCGGGCGCGCGCCTCTATTCGCGTCAGGACCAAGCAGAAACTTGCCGACGCGATCCACGTGGCGACCGCGGTCGAGCATCAAGCCAGGCTTTTCCTGACGGGCGACGCCGATATCGCTGCACTCGGACGACTCTCAACCGTGACGCCTTGAAGCGCGGCATGACCTCCTGACGCTGGACCTTCGCCTCTTCGCAGCCTGCGTTCTCACCCCCAGCAAGAGAATCTGACCTGGGCCGGGTCCGAGGCCGATCCACGGGCGAGCGATCAGTCCGGATCGGTCGCGCGCCGACGGCGTTCGGTGGAAGGCGGTTCCTCGCCCAGTGCCTCCCGGATGGCTTTCAACAGGGCCACGTCGTCAAAAGGCTTCTGCAGAAACGCGACCGCACCCGCCATGGCCACGCGGTTCTCATTGGATTCACGGTCGCGGGCCGAGAGCACGATCACGGGGATGATCGCGAGGGCGGGGATCATCCGCAGTCGCTGCATAACCACGAAGCCGTCGCCTGCCGGGAGTCCCAGATCCAGAACGATCAAATCCGGCGAATACTTGCGCGCTTCGAGCACTGCGGTCAGTGCATCGGCCGCGAAAGCGGTGTCGTAACCATTCGCGCGGAGGCGGATGTTCAGCCCCGCGCGGACATCCGGGTCATCGTCGACGATTAAGATCTTCTTCTTAGCCATTCGTGTCTCCAGCAGATACGGAGGTAATGGGCCCATCCGGGCCTTCGACGCGCGCGAGCAGATCGCGCTTGACCATGAATTCCCGCGTGGTGAGCGGAGTGCCCGGACCGAACACGGGAAGGGTGAAGAGGAAAACACTGCCTCGACCCAGTTCGCTCGTCACCCAGATGCGGCCGCCCATCTGGGTCACCAGTTCCTGGCAGATGAACAGCCCCAGCCCCAGGCCCTTGCGAGTGGCCTGCGAAGAGTCCTTCACCTGATAGAGCCGCTCGAAGATCCTCTCGGTGCTCTTGGGGCTGAGGCCGCACCCCGTATCCGCCACCTCGAAACGGAGGAACGACGGGTCGTCGTCACGCGAAGCGCGCACCACTACCGAGCCGCCTTCGGGCGTGAATTTCACCGCGTTGCCGACGAGGTTGATCAGAATCTGCCGAGTGCGGACCGGGTCGGCGTAGGCCGTAGGCAAGTCCGGAGCCACCTCGCTCGACAGGCCCACGCTCTTGGTTTCGGCAACTCCCTGGAGGGTGTCGATCGCGTCGTCCGCGACCTCGGAGGGCAGAACCGACTGCAACTGGACCGAGAGCTTTCCGGTCTGCATGCGAGTGATCTCGAGCAGATCCTCAATCATCGACTCCAGTTGGTGAATGTTCCGGAGAATGACGCGAAGGGCCTCCTTCTGGTCGACGCTGAGGGGTCCGGCCAGCCCGTCCATCAGAATCGTGGAGAACTGGCGGACCGCGGTGAGCGGGGATCGAAGTTCGTGGGACACGTGAGACATGAACTCGTCCTTAAGCTGCAACTCATGGAGGACCAGTTCCTCCCGCAACTGCTGCTGCTGTTGCCGGATCGTGTCCGAATCGGCCTGCAGACGCTGCCGCTCGATCGCGTGGAGCAGCACCCGCTGGAGTGAATGCTCGTTCAACCGGCCCTTGACCACATAGTCCTGGGCCCCGGCCTGGAGCACACGGGCGGCAACCGAGGGGTCGGTTTCGTGCCCGGTCAAGACCACCAGGGCGAGACCCGGGGCAGCAGTGTGCACGCGCTCCACTCCCTCAAGGCCCTGAACCCCGGGCAGGTCGAAGTCGAGGAGGACGATGTCGATCCCCTCATGGCCAAGACGACCCATCGCGGCCTCGAGACTGCGGACATGAGAGATCTCGAACAATCCCCCTTCGCGGTTTCCAAGCACTTCCTGGATGGCCCGCGCCCCGTCCCCGCTGTCGTCCACCAGCAGAACCTTGACCTTCTCCAGAGAGTAGGCGATGCGCTGGGCGCGGCCCTTCTCTTCGACCGCCATGCGCCGGCGTTCCGCGGCCATCGCCAGACGGGCGCGGAGCTCTTCAACGCGGAACGGCTTGAACATCAGATCGAGGGCGCCGGTGGCCAGAACTTCGGGCAGGGTGTACCGCCCCCAGTAGCCGGTAACCGCAATCGCCATGAGGTCGGGCTGCATCGACCGAGCTGTCCGCACCAGCTCCAGACCGTCCGGCGGAGCCATGGCGATGTCGGTGATCAGCAGGTCCACCCGGTTCTTGTCGAGATAGGCCGTCGCTTCAAGGGAAGAACCGCAGGCCCGGGCGTCGTGACCATCCGACTCGCAAACCGAAGCGAGCATCTCGGCCATGGCCTCGTCGTCGTCGACAATCAGGACCTTCACAGTGCAGGACTTCCGAAAGGCAGATCTCTTGGCTCGATGACGTCGCCTTCCGCAAAAGCACACGCTCGGCGAATCACCATTTCCAGTTCCCGCACGTTCCCCGGCCAGGGATAGGCCTTGAGCGCCTCCAGGGCGCGCGGGGAAAGGGAGCGCCCGAGGGCGTGCGCTCTCATGAAGTGAAGGGCGAGGGGCAGAACATCCCCCGGCCGCTCGCGCAGGGGCTTAATCTTCAAGGTCACGCCGTTGATCCGGTAGTGGAGATCCTGGTTGAAAGCACCCCGGGCCACCAACGCGCTCAGATCGCGGCTGGACCCGCAAACGAGGCGGGTGCGGACGCGGATGACACGGGAGGACCCAAGACGCGAATACTCCCCGGTCTCCAGCACCCGAAGAAGCCTGGGCTGAGCGGCGAGGGTCAGGCTTTCGATCTCATCGAGAAACAAGGTGCCGCGATCCGCCACTTCGAACAGGCCCGGTTTTCGTTCCACGGCGCCCGCGAACACCCCGCGTTCGTAGCCGAACAACTCTCGTTCGAGAGCCTCCTCCTCGACGCCCGCGCAGTCGAAAACCACGAAGGGCTCCATCTTGTGGTGGCTCGCATCGTGGATGGCGAGGGCGAGCATCTGCTTGCCGGTCCCCGACTCTCCCTGTATGACGACCGGCAGGTCGGAGGGGGCCACCTGGGCCAGACTTTCAATGATGTGAAGGAAGTCGGGATCCTCGGTGACGATTCCGGTGCGGGCCTCGTGACGATCGAGGCGGGCCTTGAGGGCTCGGTTCTCGGTCCGCAGACGGTACCGTTCTCGAGCCCTCGCCACCGCAACTTCAATCTCGCCGAGGGGCACCGGCTTCACCAGGTAATCGGAGGCGCCGAGCTTCATGACCTCGACCACGGCCGGAACGTCGCGATTCCCGGTCAGCATGACGGCCTCGGTCAGAGCACCGTCATCCTTCATCTTCCGGAGAATCTCGGCACCGGTGCCATCCGGCAGATCGAGGTCGAGGAGCGCCACGTCGAACTCACGCTCGCCGATGAGTCTCAAAGCCCCGGCAACGTGATAGGTGACTGAGACTTCGTAACCGGCTTCGTCCAGCATCGACGCGATCAGATCCGCGAACGCCTCCTCATCGTCCACCACGAGGACTCGGCCTGCCGGACGCTCGAAACCACTCACTTCTTCATTGTATTCCCAACGAACCCCGGAAGACGCGAAGGGTGTGCGTCATGGTTGTGGGTAATGCTCGCCGACCCTCGCAGGGTGCCCTGGTAGGGGCGGCCCCTCGTGGCCGCCCTGCAGGGGTGATGGTGCCGATCGCGCGGGCAACCACAAGGGTTGCCCCTACATGCGACCCGCACACCCACACGCCAGGAATGAATGGCCTGCGCCGAGAACCCAGCCGCAGGGTGCCCTGGTAGGGGCGGCCCCTCGTGGCCGCCCTGCAGGGGTGATGGT
>CAZFQH010000302.1:4202-5474 GCA_964520805.1 uncultured Acidobacteriota bacterium
AGCCGCAGGGTGCCCTGGTAGGGGCGGCCCCTCGTGGCCGCCCTGCAGGGGTGATAGTGCCGATCGCGCGGGCAACCACAAGGGTTGCCCCTACATGCGACCTACATTCATGACGCACACCCATGAGGATCTGGATCACCCACTCCAATCGGCAGTTACTGCCGATATCGGCAGCAACTTCCTCCTCCCATAAAACCCAACATCTTTTTTTTCAGTTACTTAATCGTGGACCGGCCCTTGCATCGTCAGTGAGTGAATGAACACCCGCCCACTCGACCCGGCAGGAAACAAAGGGAGACTCACAATGTACACACAACCGATGGAAATGGCCCGCCACTCAGCCCCGGCCCCACGAACCAGCGTCCGGACCGAGGCCCCGCCGGTCGATATGGCGCGGTTCCTGACGATGGTCGACGACGACCCGAAAATCCTGCGAGAAATGGCCACGATGTATCTCGTCGAGTCGACGGAATTGATGAACGGTCTGCATGCCGCTCTCGAAACCGGCGATATCCCGGAGGCCGAACGGCTCGCCCATAAGCTTGGGGGATCAAGTGCTACCTGTGGGATGCTGGGCATCGTGACTCCCCTGCGCGAACTGGAACTCTCCGGGAAGGCCAGGAACTCGCAGGAGAATGAAAAGTTGCTGAAGGAGGCGGACCGCCAGCACGAACGCATCTGTGCCTATCTCGTCGACAACGTTCTCAGCCACTGACCGCGCACGCTGCTTCAAGTTTCCTGGAGAACCGCCATGAAGAAGATCCTCATCATCGAAGACGACGCTCTCATCGCCCGGGCCTATGGCAGCAAGTACGGGTCGGCCGGCTACGAAACCCAGATGGCCGAAGACGGCGAAGCCGGCCTCGCTCTGGTTCAAACCTTCAAGCCGGACCTCGTCCATCTGGACCTCGGCATCCCGAGGGTCAACGGCGCCGAGATCATCCGGCGCATTCGGGCTCAGCCACTTCTCGGCGCGTTGCCGATCGTGGTCCTGACGAACACCTATCAAAACCGGATGGTGAAGGCGGCCATTGACGCGGGGGCGACCCGATGCGTCTCAAAGGCCACCTGCACCCCGCGAATGATGCTCGAAGTGATTGACAAGCTGCTGAGCCGGGGACCGGCCGCCCAAGCATCGGCCGCCGCCGTCCCGCCGACGAGCCTCGAACCCGAGTCCAAGGCGCCGACCGCGCCTGAGAATCCTCCAGCGGTTGAGGCCACGGACGATCTCGCGGAAGAAATCATCCCCGTCCCCCATGACGAGACGCCGTC
>CAZFQH010000303.1:0-5471 GCA_964520805.1 uncultured Acidobacteriota bacterium
CTGCGTAGCCGATGTGACCGAGACAGGTGGGCGGCAGCGCTTCCGTGCCGGTCTGCCAGCTGAAGCCGATCGAGCCGCAAAACTCCCCGTGCCAGATCCCTATTGGGATGGGTGCTCGCACGTGATCGTTCGGGCTGCCGGGCCGCGGTGGTTGTGAGCCTGCTCGCGGCGACGGTCGGCCTATCCCGCTTTGGGCGAAAAGTGGCGGTCGTCGTGGGACTGTGGCTGACGTCCGGTGCCACGTTTTTGATCCTGCATCTGGCGGAAACGCGGGCAATCCAGGGCCAACTCGCGGAGATTCTTGCGGCCTGGGGTCCGCACCTCTTACCTCTGGCTTTCGCCGCCGTGCTGCATCGCGTGGGCCAACGAGCCCTTTGCCGTCGATTTCCCGGAAGCCGACCATGACAATCGCCTGACCTTGGTTCTTGGTTCTGGAGGGCCGGGTGGTCTTGCCCATCGCCTTTGACTTCGCCTTATGCGCGGCCGGGCATCATCGGAATCTTCGAACCGCAGCCTTCGTAAGGCCGGATCTGCTTATAGACCTCGGGATCAACCGACGGTCCCTTCTTCGCGCAATGCGCATCGAAGGCCTTGCGCAAAGCCTCGGCCACCTGGGGTTCGTTCATGCGCTGAAGGTCGGTGCGCTGAAGCATGAAGACCTGCCGGCCGTCTTTGAAGAGACCGATGCTTGGGGACGAAGGCGGATACGCGTTCATGTGGGCACGGGCGCGTTCCACCGCGTCGCGATCCACCCCTGCGAAGACCGTCACCGACCGATCGGGAATGATGGCGTTTTGCAGGGCCAGCATCACACCCGGGCGGGCCTGACCGGCGGCGCAGCCGCAGACCGAGTTCACGACCACGAGAGTGGTGCCCGATTTCGCGTTCAGGATTTCATCGACCTGATCGGGGGTGGTGAGGGGTTCGACGCCAACCGCGGCGAGCTCCTGCCAGAGGGGTTCGACAGCTTGGGGATCGTAGATAGGGGGTAGCGCCATGGAACCAGTCTACGACGCACCCCCGTGTGGTCTCGGGCCGGCGATTCAGGCCGCAGGGGCGAGGGCTTGTCGGACGCTTGTCTCCTCGATGGCAAGTGAAGCAGCCTTGCTGGAGCTTGACACACGTCGTCCCCGATCTTGACGACCCGCAGGTAGGCTTCTCCACCAATGACCATTGCCTTCAAACGACTGCCTCATGGAGAGGGCTTGCCCCTTCCCGCGTATCAGACCCCGGGCGCCGCGGGTATGGACCTATACGCGGCGATCGATGCCGATTGCACCATCGCTAAAGGGGCGCGGGAGTTTCTGCCCTGCGGCTTCGCGCTTGCGATTCCCTTGGGGTTCGAGGGACAGGTGCGATCCCGGTCCGGCCTCGCGCTCCAGCACGGCCTCGCCGTTCTCAACTCTCCTGGCACAATCGACTCGGACTACCGTGGCGAACTCGCGGTGGTCCTCATCAACCATGGAGCCGCGCCGTTTGTCGTTTCTCGCGGGATGCGCATCGCCCAGCTCGTGATTTCCCCCGTCGAACAGGCGGAGTGGACGGAAGTCGCCGAGCTTCCAGGTTCAAGTCGCGGGGCGGGGGGCTACGGCCACACGGGCCACGGCGCCTGATCACGATGGGGCGGCCACCAAGACCGCTACAAACCCGGAATCGACAAACAAGTCCCGGGAAAGAGCCGATACGCAATCGCCGAGCCGGCCCCCTACTGCGCGGCCTTCACCAGAGCGTCGAGTTCCACGGATCGGTGGTTGACGCCTTTGTGGGTCAGATGCCCGTTGATGGCCACCAGGTCCGGGCGGGTGTCGAGCAAGGCGATGACGTCGCGGGTTAGGACGAGGGGTCCCCGGTCGAGAAGATGGAAGATCTCCCGCTGCAACCGGATGTCCTCGGGATGATCGACGGTGAGCCGATACCCCGGTCGGAGCAAGGCCTGATCGAGGTCCAACAGGGCGATTCGAAAATCCGCGGGATGCTCTTTGATGTAGAGCGTCACGAGTTCCGAACGGTGTTTGGGCTCCCCTTCATTCCACGACGTTTCGAGAGCATCGTGTGAAATCACCTCGGCGAGAATGCCCATCAGCAGAGCCTCCCCGGGGACATAGGTGTAGTCGGCCTTTCGCTCGCGGTGAAGCGTCACCAGAGCGTCCATGGTGCCGACATCGGTCAGCGGATTGTCGCCGGTTACGCGGACCAGATTGTCCGCGTCAAACACCCGAGAAGCACCGATGTGCCGCTTGAGCACGTCGTCTTCATCGCCTCGAAACACCCGCACACCCAGGCTTTTTCCCAGATCGGCGATGGCATCGTTCTCGGGATTCAGTGAAGTCGCAAGCGCCACCTCGTCCACGGTCTTCGAGGTTTTCATGCGCGCGATGAGAACTGCGAGCAGCGGCTCCCCGGGCAGCAGTTCCATGAGCGCCTTCCCCGGACAACGCGCGGAAGCCATGCGCGCGGTCACGAGGCACACCGTCCGGCTCAATCCAGCATGTCCTCGCGGATGGTGGCGTCGGCCTCGATGGGGTGTTTGGCGTGACGGCCCAGGAGAAGGTGGACGTCGCGAGGCGACAACCCGGGGTCTTTGTTCGGGTCGATGCGTTTGAAGTCGAGTTTCAGGGCGGTGATGACGTCGCCCCGGGCGATGAGGGTCTTGGCCACGATGAAACGCGCCATCTTGCGGTGATAGCCGTCCGCGGCCGGCGACATGGGCTGGCCTGCGTCACCGCGTGCGCGCTCGGCGGTGCGGATCATCTCCACCATCCGGTGAAAATCTTCCGGATTCAGCGACGATTGATAGTCGAATCCCTTCTTGGACCGGTCGAGGGTGAAGTGTTTTTCGACGAGGTCGGCCCCGTAGGTGACCGAAAGTGCGGGCGCCATGAGAGCGAACAGCGTGCCGCCGTCCGTGTGATCGAGGAAGCCCACCGGCACCCGGTAGCGCGACTTCATGCTTTCGAGTTCAAGAAAGCGGATCTCTTCGACCGGGGTTGGAAACGTCTGGAAGCCGAAGAGCAGTCCGAGTTCGCGGTCGCCCACCATCGCAAGGGCGTCTTTGACCGCATCCTCGTGAACCCCGCCGGTCGCGAAGAAAACCGGCTTGCCCACGTCCACCACGGCGCGGATGAAGTCCTTGTTCTCCATGTCGGTGGTGTGGACCTTGTAGGCATCGGCCCCCGCTTCGATCGCGAGTTCGAGCGACGGTGCGTCGAAACACTCGGCGAAAAGGGCCAGGCCCGAGCCCCGAGCCTGACCGAGGACCTTGCGCCACTCCTTGTCGGTGAGCTCGATCTGCTCGAAGTCTTTGCGGAGGGGGTGGCGATTCACCACCAGCCGGTCGGCCTTGAAGAGCTGAAATTTGATGCCGTCGGCACCCATGCGGAAAGCCGCATCGAGCATTCGGAGCGCCTCGTCGGCGGAGCCTTCGTGGGCGGAGGCCACTTCGGCGAGGACGAAACAGGGCTGGCTGGAACCGACTTCGCGCGATCCGATTCGGATCGTTGGGGGATTCATGGGGAGGAGGTAAGCCTATCAGCGTGAACGGAGTCCTTGAGGCCGGCCATCGTCCTGATCAGGCCGAGGAGGCGACTCAAGGCCTGGCCGTCCACACCATGCGCCACATCGTCCAGGAAAGCCTGGCGCGCCGTCCGCCAGGCCGCGCGCACATCTTCGTCTCCCAGCAACGCCTCAATCGTCTTGCGCGGATCGACGCCGTCCGGCACGCCCAGGGCGGCTCCGCTCGTCACCACCTCGCGCAGATTCGACGGGTGCCGGAGCACCACCACCGGCACGTTCGCCACCAGCGCTTCCGTGGCGGAGAGCGACTCCACGGTCACCAGCAGATCGGCGGCGGGAAGGATCTCGGTGAGCGCTCGGTCGGCGACCACCCGCACCCGATCGCCAAGCTGTGCAGCCGCGATGTCGGTGTCGTAGGCCTCGGCCGGCTCCGCGGGATGCGGTTTCACTAGAAGTCGGACGTTCGGAATCTCGCGCACCGCCATGAGGAGGGCGGGAAATGCCGGTCCCGACGCCTGGTGGGTGTCCCGAATCCCTTTGTACCGGCTGGCCAGAACCACGAGCTTCTGACCCGCAACGACACCGAGGCTTCGCCGCCGTTCCTCTCGATTCACCGTCCGCAGTTCCGCGGCCAGTGCGTCGTAGAGTGGCGAGCCGGTCGCGACCACTCGCCCTTTCGGGTAGTGAAACGCGGTTTCGAGCAGGCGGACGCCGTCGCGGCCGTAGATTGCGGTGGTGTCGGCGATTGGCGACCCCAGGGTCACCACCTCGTTACTCCGCTCGTATGAGAAGTAGTTCGGATACAGGATTCCGTGTTGCACCCCCAGCGATTTCACCTTGAGCTCCCGCGCCGCTTCGATGGCCGCGCGGCCGAGACCGGAACTCTCCGCGTAGAGGCAAACGAGGCGTGGACAGAGTGCTGCGAAAGCGGCATCGAACTCCAGCAGACAACGCGCAGCCCACGGAACCTGATGGAGAAGGGTGCGACCCAGATCCTCCTGGGAGAGATCTTCAAAGGACACACCGCGGTGGGAGAACGCTGCGCGCAGTGAAGGAGCGTTCTGGAAGCGGTTGCGCACGGAAACCGACCGCCCGAAGGCCTTGAGAGCCGAAGCGGCCAGCCTCGGACCCACGAAATGATTGATGTGCAGGTAGCGGTCGTCTCGTCGCCGCGACAGTCGCTCTTTCCACTTCTCGCTGGCGCTTCGCGTCCTGAAAGTGTTTTGCGGTCCAACCCCCAGGGTCACCATGGGCAGACGGCTCTTCTTCGACTCCGCGAGCAGGGCATCGAAGTAGTGTTCGTAGCCTTCTTCGCCCGAGGGTCCCATTCTTGTTCTCCAGAACGCGGCGTGGGAAACAAACACGACCGCCTGAGGAATCAGGCGCTCGTCCACGCCGCCCGCACTCTTGGCCGCCGTGGCCACGAGCTTCGAGGCCTCGAGCAGACCCAGAGTCAAGGCCGAGCGTGCCTCGCGCGGCGAGGGCAGGCCAAGCCCGCCGCGCACGAAGCCGAGCCCCTGTGCTTCGCAGAAACGTTCGACCAGCACGGCGTCTGCAAGGACAAGACCGTGGGTCTGAACGCCGGAACCTCCGAAGGCACCGATCACCCGGTAGAGTTTCTCGAGGAAGCGCACCCGAAGGGCGGCGTCGGTATTGTGATGAAGGTACAGCTCAGCCCACCACCAAAGCGTGGTTTTCCGGAATCGAAGGGCCTCCCGAAGTCGGACGCCGTCACGATCCACCGCACGGTCCCCGAAGGCCTGGGTCCAGTCCGCGGCCGCTCGGTAGAGCGGCATTTCGGGGTCGTCGCCCAGTGCCTCCACCGATCTCCTGAACGGGATCTGGGCGCCGCCGAGGGCGAGAGCGGCAATTTCGGACCAGGCGATGACCCGTTGATCGCGCGCCACGGCCGCCCGGGCTGCTGAAACTTCCGTGCCCTCGAACAGGAAGAGGGAATC
>CAZFQH010000304.1:0-3181 GCA_964520805.1 uncultured Acidobacteriota bacterium
CTGGTGGAATGTCTCTCTCATGGTGCAGTTTGGTTTGAAACTCATGGATCGTCAGAAGCTCGACTGGCCTGGTGTGGCCGTCCGGCAGGTCACCGAGGTCCCGATGCGGATTATCGATACGGCCAGGCTTTATTTCACCGACCAGGATGCCCTGGTGCGGAGCACGCGATGATCCACGCCGAGTGGATGAAGCACTTCGCCTGCCCGGTGTGCCTGGACAAAGCCGGTTGCGAGAAATGCGGGGTCCGGACCGGGGGGCACGACGTCTGCCAGAGCTCGTACCTCACCCGGGTGGCCTGCGCGTGCGGCGGGCCCAACAAGCGAGCCCTCGAACATCGCGGCGAGGGCTTCTACTGCTCGTGCTGCATGACCCGCTACCCGTTCGGTCCGGGCCGCGACTACCTGGACCTGCTTCCCCGAACCGACGTAGGGCGGGTGTCGCACTACGCCGACGAGGAGTTTCAGGAAAGGCTGGGGGTGCGCGAAGGCCCGCCCGTCCTCTCCGCGGGCGTCAAGGCGCGGATGGTGTCGAAGATGCTCGGACTGAAGCGGGGCGACACGGTCCTCGATCTCGGCAGCGGGGCCGGAAAGTTCGCGACTCATTTCGCGAGCGAAGGCGCTTCGGTCTGTGGCGTGGATATGGCGCCCTTCTTCCTCCGCTCGGCGATCGATGCGGTCAACCTGATCGTGGGTGACCTGCGGCGGTTGCCCCTGCGCAATGGTTCGACATCCCGCGCCTATTCCCTGGACGTGCTGGAGCATCTGGACGAAGCCGGTGTGCGCGAGGTCCTTCTGGAGGCGCGCCGGGCGGTGTCGCAGGATGGCCGGATCTTCGTCTACACCCACGCGATGGAGTCGTCGAAAATCGCATCGTTCCAGCGCGGAGTGAATACGTTCGCGAAACGCCTCGGGCGCCTGGGCCTGGTCGACTCCGATAAGGAGGCCATGCGGAAGAGCGACCACATCAACGCCATCAACTCCCATGAGCACTTCGACCTGATCGCGAAGTCCGCCGGCCTCAAGGTTCAGGAGCGGGTCTACTACAACGTCTTCGCGAAAGCGGTGGTCGAAGACCTGGCCCTCAAGGTCATCGAACAGAGGCGGCAAAGAAAGGAAGGCGCCACGGCTTTGTCGACACCGCCCGTCGAGGCCAAGGCGGCGAGCCACATCGTGGGCCGGCCCCTGCCCTCCCCGTCCGCGCGCTTCGTGGCCCGCGCCCTGACCGGCGTTCTCATGCTGGACGTGGCCTTCTTCGGCCGGGTCCGTACCGGTCCGTTTTTTGGAGTCCTGGCCCCCATCGCCCCCTGATGAGGATTCTGTACGTCGCGTCCGACCAGACGCTTCCCGGAGAAACCGGCGGCAGCGTGCACGTGCATGAGGTGTCGCGCGAACTCGCGAAACAAGGCCACGAGGTCCATGCCGTCGTGCAGGACCGTGGCGAGGGAACGACCAGCGGGGATGGCTATTCCATCCACCGGATTCGCTGGTCACCCTCGCACCGCTTCTTTCGTTTCCGCGCGCGGCCGCAGATCGAGGCCCTGATGGCTCGGCTCAAGCCGGATGTCCTGATGGAGCGGTACTACAACTTCGGCGGCGAGGGCATACTCGCTGCCGAAACCGCGCGGGTCCCGAGCCTTCTAGAAGTGAACTCGCCGGTGTTGGACCACGAGGACTCGGCCAAGGCCCGGCTCGATGCGCTGCTCGTGGTCCGACCGATGCGCGCGTATCGCGAACGCCTGGTTCGTTCCGCTTCCGCGCTGATTTCGCCCCTCAAGGAAATCGTGCCCGAGTTCGCACGCGCGAAGACTCACGTTGTCACGTGGGGCGCCAATGTGGACGCGTTCCATCCCTCACGTCGCAGCGAGGCCCGGCGCGCGAGCTGGGGTGCCACGCCCGAGACGACCGTGGTTCTGTTCAGCGGCTCCCATCGGCCATGGCACGGGGTGGGGACGCTTAAAGAGGCGGCTAGTCTCTTCAGCCTCAAGGATCGCCCGGATGTCCTGTTCGTTCTGGCCGGCGGTGAGGCCAAGGGCGTCGCCCCCGATTTCCGGGGTCTCAACCTGGGCCGCGTGCCTTATCGAGACATGCCCGAGGTCACGGCGAGCGCCGACATCTCGGTGGCACCTTACGACCGATCCCGCTTGCGCTCCCTCAGGCTTGGTTTCTTCTGGTCCCCGCTCAAGATCTTTGAGGCGATGGCGAGCGGTGTGCCGATGATCACCCTGGATATTCAGCCCCTCAATCAGATCGTTCGTAGCGGCCTCGATGGTGTCTTCTTCAAGGAGAAAGATCCCGCGGATCTGGCGCGAGCCATCTGGTCGCTGGCCGAAAACCGCGAACGTCGGCTCGGGATGGCGAAAAACGCGCGGGACCGCGCGCGCCTGTTCTCGTGGGCCGCGCATGCGGCTCAGGTCGAGTCGATCCTGCTGAATCTCCGGCGCGCATGAGAATCACCCTGGTCACCGAGGTGTTTCCGCCCAAGGCGGGCGGGGCCGGCTGGTCCACGCGCGCCTTGGCCCTCGGACTCAAGGACGTCGGCCACGAGGTGCGGGTCATCACTACCGCGGAAGGACCGGATGGGGAAGGCGGCGTTCCGGTCGTGCGCCTTCCAGGAGTCAACGGGCCCTTTCGCCGAGGCCGGATGGTCGACACATTCCGGGAGGCCCTCAGGGGCGAGAGAGCGGCCGACGTTATTCATGCCCAGCACTCCCTTTCCGCTCTGGGCGCCCTCGCCTTGAAAGATCGCCCGCGGGTGATCGTGACGGTGCGCGATCACTGGCCGGTGTGCTTCTGGTCCACGCGCATGTCGCGCGGAAGCCTCTGTCCACAGTGTTCGATCGCCGGGATGTCACGCTGCCTGAAAGGTCGGCTGCCCGCGCTCAGCGCCCCCCTCGCGATCCCATACATGAAATGGGATCTCTCCTCCAAGAAATCGGCGCTTCAAAAGGCCGACGCCGTCATCGCGGTCAGCGAATCGATCGCGGGTGAACTGCGGGCGGAAGGGATTTCGTCGGTTCACGTCCTTCCGAACATTGTGGATGCCTTCGAGGTGAACGCGGCCGGACACTATACGTTCCGACTGACCGTCATCGACGCGGCCGGGGTGGCGTCGTGTGTGCCGGCAACGGCTGAGGTCTTCGTAAACCCGAACGAGGCGATCCACGCGGAGCTGCTATGGAAT
>CAZFQH010000304.1:3191-5459 GCA_964520805.1 uncultured Acidobacteriota bacterium
GGAGTTTCTCTGCCCGATCGCTTTGTTCTGTTCGTGGGAAAGCTCGAAGCCAACAAGGGGGCGGCCGATCTGATTCCCGCGTTCGTTCGGTCAAACGTGACTTTGCCGCTGGTGGTCCTGGGTAGCGGCTCGGAACAACCGGCGATCGTGGAGGCAGCGGCGCTTCATTCGGTCGACCTCGTCACCGTCGGCTGGGCCGATCGCAACGATGTGCTTCGCGCCATGAAGCGGACGGAAGCGCTGATCTTTCCTTCGACCTGGCCCGAGCCTTTGTCGCGCGTCCTTCTCGAGGCTCTCGCCCTGGGCACGCCCATCGCGGCCATGGATACGGGCGGCACTTCCGAGTTGATCGAGGAGGGCGTTTCAGGGCTCCTCGCCCACAACCGGGAGGAGCTGGGCGACGCTCTGGCCCGAATCGTTCATGATGGGGGCGTGCGATCACAGTTGCGGGAGGGGGCGAAGGCGCGGGCCCAGGCGTTCTCGCCCCAGGCCCTGATTCCCCGCTATGAAGTCCTGTATCGGGGCAGCCGCTGATGCGCGTCGCCTTGCTGACCCGGAGTGCTCACCCGTTGCATCCGCCGGGGGGTATGGAGCGGGCGGTGTATTCGCTCGCCAAACATCTGCGGGCGAAAGGCGTCGACGTCACCCTCTTCACGCGTCCGGGGAAAAACCCCGAAGCCTTTCCCGGACATGTGGTCTCCGTGAAGTACCAGCGGTTTCATTTAGGCCCCCACGGACGCGTCCTCGATCGCACCTTCAACTACCCGGTCTTCAGCACACTGATGGGCAAGGAAGTGGCGGCGCGGGTCCGAAGCGGCGAGATCGACGTGGTCGACGCTCAGGGCCTCACCGCCCTTGGCTATGGCCGCGAGCGACAGAAAGACCCAGGCCTCAAAGCCCCGCTGGTCATGAACCCCCAGGGCATGGAAGAGCATCATGTGCGGGGTTTCAAAGCCCTGGCTCTAAGCCGGCTCAAACAACTCTCGAGAGAAGCGGCCCAGCTTGCCGACTGCGTAATCGCCACCGACGAGGCAACGAAGGATGATGTGCCCCGCCTGCTCGACGTCGACCCTCGCCGCGTGTGTGTGATCCCGAATGGTGTGGACCTCGAGGAACTGCGCTCGCTCACTCCTCAAGATGCCATGCCCTTCACGTTCGAGGTGCTTCCCTGGATGTCCATGCGGCAGCCTCTCTTCATTTCGGTCGGCCGGATCGAAACGTACAAGGGTTTCGTGGACTCTCTCGAAGCGTTCCGGCGCGCTGCCCCCTCGCTGCCCAAAGACTGGGGGTGGCTGGTGGTCGGAGAGGGGCCGCAGCGGCGCGCGCTGCAAGCCCGGGTGGAAGATCTTCGCGACCACATTCAGTTCACCGGCCGGGTTGGAGAGCAGGCCCTTCACGCGCTCTACGCCGCCTCGGACATCTTCCTTCACCCCACGCGCTTCGAGGGATCGTCGCTCGTGACCCTGGAAGCGATGGCCCACGGTCTGCCGGTCATCGCCACACGTGCGGGAGGAATTCCCGACAAGGTTCAGGAAGGCAGGAACGGCCTGCTGGTGAATCCCGGCGATATCGGCGGTCTGGCCCGGGCCATCGAACGGCTCGCGAACTCACCGGAAGAAAGGGCGGGCATGCGTCTTGAGAGTGCGCGCCTGCTCGACCCATTCCTGTGGCCTCGAATTGCCGAGCGGGTCATCGCCCAATACGAACGCCTGATTCATGAAAGGAAGAAGCGGTGAACCCGGAAGAGTACCGAAGCATGGCCGACCTTGAAGGAGTGCAATGGTGGTACGCCGGCATGCGCCGCATCGCGCGGGCTCTGCTGTCGCCCCACCTCGCAATCGGTCGTGGCCAAGGCCGCCGGCTCCTCGACGCTGGTTGCGGCACGGGCTGGAACCTTCAGGATCTTTCGGTGTTCGGCGAAACCCACGGTGTTGACCTGTCCCCACTCGCCGTCGAAGCGACCCGGCGAGGCGGGGGCCGGGTGGTCCAAGGGAACCTGCTCGCCCTGCCCTACACCGCCGCCAGTTTCGACGTGGTCACCTCGTTCGACGTTTTGTACCACGCCTGGATCCAGGATGACGTTCAGGCGGTGCGAGAACTGACCCGCGTGCTCAAGCCCGGGGGGTTGGTGCTTCTCAAGGTTCCGGCCCTGAAGATCCTGTGGGGCGCCCACGACGAAGCAGTGCATTCGCGACATCGCTATACGCGGAGCGAGATGGAGGCGCTGGTGGCGAGGTGCGGTCTTGTGCTGGTGCGATCCACCTACGC
>CAZFQH010000305.1:0-5458 GCA_964520805.1 uncultured Acidobacteriota bacterium
CCCCCGCGACGCCGGCCCCGACCGTGGTTCCCACTCCCGTTCCTCCTCCGGTGGTGTCGGGTCCGGTCCCCGAGACCCGCGACTTCGCAACTTCGCGCGTCATCATCACGGCCGCTCCGGGCGCCAAACAGACACCCTTCGGTCCGCTCATTGAGTTCACCGGCAAATGCGAATTCGAGATGACCCCCAATCCGCTCATTCCCGGCTCGCCTTACGAGGTCCGGTTCTCTCTGAAGAATGAGTCGAAGAACGACGCCAAGATCGACTCTTTGACCGCGAAGGTCACGAGAAACGGGGAAGTCTCGAATCCGCAGGTGAGGATCAATGAGGACGACGTCAAGCAGGGACAACGTTCACTCATCACCGAGGTGGCCGGCACCTGGGCCGCCGGCGCCACGGCCTGGCAGATGGAGTTGCAGGCCATGACCAAGAAGGGCGAGAAGTTGATCTGCCGCCTCATCATGAGGCCTCCGACTTAAGGCGTTCTCTCCCCAAGAGATGAAGGAAAATCCTCGCCTCGCCGGATGGTCGGCGTCCAGGGATAGAACGCGACCAAAACTCCGATGAGTCTTACGACCCGGCTCCGGAACACGTTCATCGGCGGCCTGGTCGTCCTGGTTCCGATCGTCATCACGGTCAAGGCGCTTTGGTGGTTGTTTTCCTACCTCGACGGACTGGCCCATCCTCTGGCCAATCTGCTCCTCGGGCGTGATATCGCGGGGCTCGGCTTCGTTATCACGCTCGCGACCATCTTCCTCGCCGGTCTCCTTTTTTCCGCCGGACCCTTGAAGAGCCTGCTCGATGGTGCGGATGCGGTTCTGGACGTGGTCCCGGTCGTGGGCTCGGTGTATGGAACCACCAAGAAGGTACTACAGGGATTCGGCGGCCCTCAGTCCAAAGACGCGTTTCAGCGCTTCGTTTTCGCCCGTCTTCCGGGACGAACCACCCCCGGATTTGTTACCGGCTCATTCAAACTGACCCTGCGGGACGGCGTCACTCACGAGGTTCTTACCGTATATGTCCCCACGAACCATCTCTACGTGGGCGACGTAGTCATTCTTCCCGCGGAAGACGTGGTCGAAACCGACCTCTCCGTGGAAGACGGCGTGAGCCTCCTCTTGTCCGCAGGGGCGTCGATCCCCCTCAAGGTCCAGGAGCGCTGAGCCGGCCCCCTTCAGTCCTTCAATCCTTCCGTTTCAGGAGAATTCCATGTCCTTCCGAGACCACCTTAAGGTTGTGCTGGCCCTTGCGCCGCTTTGTGGATTCACCGCCGTCGCGGCGGCGACCCAAGCCCTTCCCGAGGCCCAGATCGTCAACCCGAAGCTCTTCGCGGGCCTCAAGTACCGCATGGTCGGTCCGTCGCGGGGCGGGAGGGTCACCGCGGTCGCGGGTCACCGGAAGCACCCCGGCACTTTCTACCAGGGGCCTTCGGGTGGCGGCGTCTTCAAGACGACCGACTATGGTCTTACGTGGCGTCCTTTGTCCGACGGGTTCTTCGAAACCGGATCGATCGGAGCCATCGAAGTCGCGGAATCGAACCCCGATATCGTTTACGTGGGCACGGGCAGCGACGGCATAAGGAGCAACGTCATAGTCGGCCGGGGCGTCTATCGCTCCCGCGATGCCGGTGTGACCTGGAGCCATATTGGCCTCCGGGACGTCGGGCAGATCAGCGATGTGAGAGTCCATCCCCTGGACCCGGACCGGGTCTACGTAGCGGCCCAGGGAAACCCGTGGGCCAACGGTCCGGATCGCGGGGTGTACCGTTCGACCGACGGAGGGCGATCCTGGAAGAAGACCCTCTACATTGATGAGACCCTCGGTGCTTCCGCCCTGGTTCTCAATCCGACGAACCCGAACGAGATCTATGCAGCCTTGTGGTTTGGTCAGCGAAAGCCGTGGACCATCATCAGCGGAAGTGAAGCCAAAGGCGGCGCCGGCATCTATAAGTCCGTGGATGGCGGGGATACCTGGTCGAAGCTGACGGTGGGATTGCCGCAAGGACTGATCGGCAAAATCGACCTCGCTCTGTCGCCTTCGAATCCGAGAAGAGTCTTCGCCCTGATCGAGGCTCCGGGGGAAGAGCGCGCCCTCTACCGAACCGACGATTCCGGTGCGACCTGGTCCCGTCAATCGAACGAGTCGGGCCTTCTGCGGCGGCCCTTCTACTACACGAATGTTCATGCCCATCCGAAGGACCCGGACACTGTCTTCGTGAGCAACGAGAGCTTTTTCAAGTCCACCGATGGTGGTCGGACGTTCAAGGTGCTGAGCACCCCGCATGGAGACAACCATGCGTTGTGGATCAATCCGGACAATCCCGATCTCATGGTTCAAGCCAACGATGGGGGTGCCAACGTCACCTTGAACGGCGGCCTCAGCTGGACGACGCAGCTGAATCAGCCCACCGCCGAGATCTACCAGATCGAAACCGACGACCAGTTTCCCTACCGTCTCTACGGCGCCCAGCAGGACACCGGCTGGCCGCTGATTCTGCCGAGCCTGCCGCCGCTCGCGCATGGCTACGACGACGCGCTCATGATGCAGGTTCCTGGTCCTGGTTGCGAGACCGGGCCCGTCAAGCCGAAACCCGGTGCTCCCCACATCCTCTATGGGGTGTGCAAGGGTGAGTTCTATCGGATGAATCTCGAAACCGGCCAGGAGCAGAGCTACTGGATTTATCCCCAGAATCGTTACGGCCAGGCCGCGAGTGCCATCCGTTACCGGATGCAGCGGATCACACCCTTCGAAATTTCACCCCACGACCCCGACCTGATCTATCACGGGTCACAGTACCTGCATCGCACCACCGACGGGGGCCAGAACTGGGACACCCTCTCCCCCGACCTGACCGCAAAGCCTGAGGGCACCCAAGGCATTTCCGGCGAGCCCATCACCCGCGACATCACCGGTGAGGAGATGTATTCGACGGTATACGCCATCGAGGAGTCGCGCCTCGAGAAAGGCGTGATCTGGGTGGGCACCAACGACGGCCTGGTGCAGGTGACCCGCGATGGAGGCAAGACCTGGAACAACGTGACGCCCCAGGGCATGCCGCCCATGGGCCGCGTCCAATCCATCGACGACTCTCCGCACCGAAAGGGCTCGGCCCTCGTGTCGTACTACCGCATGCTTCTTGGGGAGCTCAAGCCCTATATCTATCGAACCGACGACTACGGAACCACCTGGAGATTGCTGACCGACGGTCGAAACGGGATTCCCAGCGACCATCCCACGCGCGTGGCTCGTGAGGACCCCGGTCGCGAGGATCTGTTCTACGCAGGTACCGAGTTCGGCATGTTCGTGTCGTTCAATGGCGGCGCCACCTGGCAAAGTCTTCAGCTCAACCTGCCCTCGACCCCGGTGACCGACCTCAAGGTCTTCCGCGGCGATCTGGTCCTGTCGACCATGGGCCGCGGCGTGTGGATCGTCGACAACATCGCAGCCCTCCACCAGCTTGCGAAGGTGGACGACGCCCGCCTCGCGCTGCTCGAACCGCGGCCGGCCTTTCGATTTCGCTACGACGTGATGACGGGTCCGGCCGACCCTCAGTTCATCGAGCCGGGAGCCATCATCGACTATGTCCTCGTCTCGGATGCGATCGAGCCGCTTCGTCTCGAAGTACTCGACGCCAAGGGAACGGTGCTGCGCACCATCGCGAGTGGCCCCCCTTCAGGAGCCACGACCACTCAAGGGATGCGAGCTCCGGAGACCCGCCCCAGCGGCCCCGCCGCCCTCTCGACCCGCGCCGGAGCCAATCGCTTCATCTGGGACCTGCGCCACGCCGGAGTGCCCGGAATGCGGGCGTCTCGCGGACCCCTGGTGGCTCCTGGTGAGTACCGCCTTCGCCTTTCCATGGGGGTTCTCTCCGAAGAGCGGTCGTTGAAGGTTCTGTCCGACCCCCGCCTGGTGAAGGACAACGTCACCGATGCCATGATCGAAGAGCAGACGAAACTCCTGCTGGATATCCGAGACCGGGTCGGTGAAGCTCGCGTCCTTCTCCAGAAGCTCACCGAGGCGCGCACCCGGGCCCTTACGGACAAATCCCCCGAGGGTCTCGTCCAAGGCCAGGCCCTTCAGGACTTGACGGCCAGGCTACAAACCGCGGGAGGCTTCTATCCGCAGCCCATGTTGATGGATCAATTCGCTTCCATCGCGCGCATGCTGGGGCAAGCCGATCAGAAGCCCGGGCGTGATGCCTACGAACGTTTCCGCGATCTGGTACTGGAACTAAAGGCGATCCAGGCCGATGCCGCCCGCCTCGTTCCCTAGGAGAAAACCGATGCCAATGAAGTATCGCGTGCTGGGCCGTTCCGGCCTCAAGGTTTCCGAGATCTGTCTCGGAACCATGACCTTTGGGGAGGACTGGGGCTTTGGCGCCTCCAAGGACGAGAGCCGCAAGCAGTTCGATCTTTTCGCGGAGGCGGGGGGCAACTTCATCGACACCGCGAACGTCTACACCAAAGGTACGTCCGAGCGATTCGTGGGCGAGTTCGTGAAGGGCGATCGCGACCGGTTCGTGGTTGCCACCAAGTATTCGATTGCCACAAGGTTCGACGACATCAACGCCTGGGGAAACTCCCGCAAGAATCTCGTGCAGTCCGTCGATGCGTCCCTTCAGCGACTGGGCCTGGACCGAATCGACCTCTACTGGGTGCACGTCGCCGATGAGCTCACTCCGGTTGAAGAGATGATGCGCGCGCTCGACGATGTCGTGCGCGCGGGCAAGGTCGTGTACGTCGGGGTGTCCGATACCCCGGCCTGGCAGGTCGCACGCGCCAACACCCTGGCCGAGTTCCGCGGCTGGAGTCGCTTTGCCGGGTTACAGATCGAGTACAGCCTGATCGAACGGACGCCCGAACGGGAGTTGCTTCCGATGGCCGAAGCCATGGGTCTGGCCGTGACTCCCTGGGGCCCGATCGGCGGCGGAGTGCTTTCGGGGAAGTACTCAGTAGGCTGGGAGACTCCGGATTCCAAACGCGTGGCCGCCAATCGACATCGTTTTTCCGATCGCAACCTGAAGATCGCGGGCGAAGTGTCGGCGGTGGCCCGCGAACTTGGGCGCTCCTCGGCGCAGGTGGCAATCGCCTGGACGATGGGCCGGGGAAAACACGGCACGATCCCTATCGTGGGGGCCCGCACCGCTCCCCAGTTGGCGGATTCGCTGGGTGCGACAGATCTCCAACTCACCGCGGAAATGCTGGCGCGTCTCGATGCGATCTCGAAGATCGATATGGGCTTCCCGCACGAATTTCTAGGCCGTCCTTCCATGGCCCGGACCCTGCGCGGCGACCTGGGAGAGCGCTTGATTCCATGAAGTCGCGGCTCGAAAAGGGAGCCGCGCTATAATCCCGCCCCTGTTGCTCCCCCTAGCTTTCAGGGCGGCACCACGGTAGACCCAACCGTTCCTCAGTAGCTCAATGGTAGAGCGTTCGGCTGTTAACCGAAATGTTGTAGG
>CAZFQH010000306.1:0-5450 GCA_964520805.1 uncultured Acidobacteriota bacterium
CTCCCCCGCTGTCTCTGCCCGATGAACTGCACGAGGACGAAGAGCAGGAGATCGCGGAAGTGGTCGAGTCGGAACCGGTAGGAACGGTCCGCTTTCTGAAAAAAGGCCAGCGCTCCCCCACGAACTCGGGCAGGCCGCTCAGGCCATAGGCAGCGGCGAGCAGCGCCAGCTCGCTTGAGGCTCCCGGCCGGATCTGAGCAGCATTGTCCCGAACTCGACGGCACAGGGTCCGGAAATCCTCGATCGCCCGATCGCCCAACGCGGTTCGCCGGGTCAGGGTGACCAGCAGGAAAGGGATCGGGACCATGAAGAGCAACGCCGTGAGGAAGCCCGTGTTCCCGCGACCCCGGGCGGCCGCCAGTCCGAGCTTGTGCAGCCCGACGAATTCGAGAGCGACCACCGCGGCGAGCGACAGGCCGATACGCGTCCAGGCCGCCGGGCCGCTCAAGCTGAACAGAAGGCCATGGTCTTGAAGGGACTTCTCCAAGAGCGTCGACGCCCGGGTGACCCCATCGTCCTTTAGCACATCGTTGAGGTCCCGTGGGCTCACGCTCGCGGCCACGATGGCCCGCTCGATGGGGCGTCGCGCCCGCGCGGGTCCTCCTTCCGCCTTGACCTTGTCGTCCTCCGAGGTGAGCAAGCCGCGATCCAGGAGGGAAAGGGCGGCTACCCGCGCGGCTTCCTCCGGACCCGCTCTCAGGTGAGCAAGCGCATATGTCGGAAAACTTCACGGCGAACGACTCGGACGCGGCCGCGATCTCGGACTCGAGCAGGAACATCACGTCGAGTCGCACGGTGGCGTGAGCCAGGCGGAGGGGTTCGCGCAGGGCGTCGATCCTGGCGGAATCGAAGGCGGTGAGAACGGCGATGAGGTTGACATCGGAGGTTGCCCGCATCCGACCCTCGGCCGCGCTGCCGTAAAGGACCAGAGATTTCAAATCTCCGCCCAGGGACTTTTGGAGCGCCGCCGAAACGTCGCTCAAAACCCGTTGGACCGTTTCGGGCAGATCGTTCGGAATGGTGGTCACGCGCGCCCTCCTCATCGCCCGGGAGCCCGGAGGGAACGGTCCCGGGCTTGATCGGAATGGCGTCATGCTAGCAATCTCGAACCCCGGTTTTCGCCGCGGATCCTAGACGGGCGACGGAGGAACTTCGCCTCCTCGGGGACATCGCAACGTCCGATCTGGAAGCCAAGAAGCGCTGCCATGTCATTTGGGGGCTGATGCAAGGGGCCGCCTGATGCCGCTGTTGAACACGTTCAGGCGAAGAACTTCAAAGTTGTCAATGCTTGCTGGCGCAACCGAGGCGACGAATTCGCAAAAGTCTGCTGGGCTTCGTTTGAGATCGACAACGTGGTCGCGAGTCTGACGCGATAGCTTGGGGCGGCGCCTTCGCGCCCTGTTTTCCAGCTGGTCCAGCGGCGGTGCTGCGGTGGGGGGATTGCTTCGCCCGATGTTATTCGCCAGCGGGCTCGCAATGACGGCTGGGGTAGATCACTCGGGCTTTTTGCCGCGCATGGTGGTCAGACAAGTTGTGATGCCTGGGCACCTCAGCCGCCCTCGGACGGACTCGAGGCTTCAAAGGACCGCTACTCCACGGCCAGTGCCATCACCCCGAGGTAACGGCTCTCATCCGCAAGGTCGAACTGCGTGGAGAACTGCCCCGATGGACTGGTGGCCTTCAGGTGATAGCCGCTGCTGTTCGGCTCGAGCCGGTCAATCACGAACTCATCGAAGGTATCCGTCGTCGCCCGTCCGACCTCACGACCGTCCTTTTCGAGCACGACCTCGACGCCGGTCGCGCACTCCTCGACGCCCTCGGACAGCGCGAAGCCTGGCCTTGGGCCATGCTGGACCACCGTTCCGCCCACGAAGCACTTCGTGATCATGTGGAGGTTCTTGTAGTAGATGCGCGGCTTCGTGTCCAGCTCCGGCTTCAGAACCTCGAGGCCCTCCTCGGCCCGGATCCGCTGCATCTCCTCGTCTTCGACCTTGATCGTGCGGAAGACCTGGGTGGGGCAGGCCTGCTCGCCTCGCGTCTTTGTCCAGCCCTCGTCGAGCAGGTGCGCATCGAAGGGCCACGCCTGAGGGATCTGCTTTTCCTCGTTCCAGGAGATGGCGCCGGAAGGACAGGACTCCACGATCTGTCCTCTAGCACCAGATAGTCGCCCCTGACGTGGAACGTGCAGCGGGCGTGCGCAGTCTGCAACTTCAGTTGGAACCCCGGGAGTTCCGGGTTGCGGGTCGGATCCCAGCAGCGGGCGGGGCAGGTCCTCGATGATTTTGAGCGATTTGGCGATGGCCTGTTTCAGGGTGGGGTTGCGCTGCTTGCGAGGTTGTCCCGGCGGCCCGGGCCGACTGACCGGGGGTTGGAATCGCGGCTCCCACGGCTGCCGGTGACGTGGCCCTTGCGGGTGCGGGGTGCCCATGTATAGACTAGAGTCTAAACATCCGGGTAAAGGAGCTGGGTCATGACCGAGGCCGTGTTGGACATCAAGCAGTGGGGCAACAGTTTGGGGGTTCGCTTGCCCGCCGGAGTGGCGCGGGCAGCGCGCCTTAGGGTCGATCAGCGTGTACGCGTATCAGTTGAAGGCGACAAGGTGTTCATCGCCCCCATTGTTGGTTCGCCCCTTACTCTGACACAACGTTTGGCGGCTTACGATCCAATGCGCCACGGCGGCGAGCAGATGTCGACCACACGGACGCTCGGAGCGGAACGGTGGTAGCCGAAAGACCCGCGGCGGGTCGCCGCAAGCCGTGGGTGCCGGAGCGGCGAAACATCATCTGGATTGATTGCAACCCACAGGTCGGTCGCGAAATGCGCGATGTGCACCCGTTCCTGGTGCTCTCGCCGCGCATCTTCAACGAGAAGACCTCGTTGGTCATAGGCCTGCCCATGACAACCGCGGAATACAACTCTGACAATCCCTTCGCAATTACCGTGGGCAAGTCGGCAGCACGCAAGCCCGGAGGAACCAGTTATGTGCTTTGCCACCAACCTAAGTCCTTCGACTGGCGGCTTCGCGGAGCCAGATCCCATGCGCTCGGCGCCCTGACGCACGCCCGGTTCATCGAAGTGTGCGAACGGCTCAATCAGATCATTCAGATTGCCTGATCGCATCGGCGGCGGCGTACAAACCTCCGATGGGCCCGACCGCGCCGACCGAGTCTTCGATCACCGGAACGCCGAGGTCCTCATACCGCCTCTTCGGCCCGCACAAGATAAGAAAGTCGGGCGTCACCTCTCTCGCGATACCCAGGGCGTAGCGCTTGATGTCCAGTCAGTTGTGTCCCAGCGTGGGCTGGGCGGCCGAGACGCCGGAGTGATCGTTCCCGATGTATTCGTCCTTGACGGGCAGAGGCGGCAGTTGTCCCTTATGGGGAGGCGTCGCCCTGGCCCAAGGCGAGGCTCCGCGCACAGCGCGCCACGTCGACGATCAGGTTCCACTTGGACATTAGAGCGCCTCCTGCGGCTGCCAGATGTGCCCCAAGGGCAGGCTTCGCGCTCCACGCCGGTCCACTTCTCGACCTGCACTAACACAGCGTTGGGCTTCATTCTGCGCCCCTTCTTCGTGATGGAGTCCTTGGAATTGAGCATGTTCACGCAGCCCCCGAGGTCGGTGGATCGCCCGGGTTCTCCCACCGGTTCATAGCGGGCCGACCCGGAGTAGGTGCTGACCGTACCCGGCCGGACCCGTTCGGTGACCTGCGCGGCGCAGACGACCGGCCCGCGGTGAGGGTCCGCCGCGGCACCGAGGCGAGCGATGTGGACTACTTCTTCGGGTCGGGTCGGAAATCGACGGCGACCGTCATGCGCGTGGGGTTCGGCGACGGCTCGTACCTCCATTGCCGAACCGCGTCCATGGCGGCCTTGACGAGCGCCCCGTCGGCCTTCTTCGGATGTGGCTTGTCGCTGAGGGTGACTTCCTTGACAAACCCCTCAGGGGTGACCACGAGTTCCATCAAGACGAGGCCGCTCAGCTTCTTGTCCTTGGAGGCCTCGGGGAAAGTCGGATTCACGTTGAAAATCTTCTTTCGCTCGACCTCAGGCAGCGACGCGGTCTGTTTCTTCTCCTGATTCTTGGTTTCGGCGGCCTGTTCCGTCGGCGGCCGCGTTGTAGACGCCGCGACCGCGTAGGCAAACGCAGTGGAACCGAAGAGCGCCATTCCAGCGCAGAGAACTCGGGCAGTTGCAAGGTTGGGCATCATTTGTTTCTCCAGGATGGTGAGGGATCGAAGTCTCGTGCGCAGGCCACCCGCGGTGGAGACGGCGGGCGCCAGGGCCCGAGTGTTCGTTGCCAGTGCGATGAGCAGGGCACGGTACTCGGCGGGCTGCCCCACCGCCTCGACGGTCGCGGCGTCGACGCGCTCCTCGCGAGTCGCGCGGACGCGTGCGACAAGACGCCACATCACGGGATGGAACCAGAACACAGCGAGCACCACCTCTTCAAGGAGGAGGGCGAGTCCGTGGCGATTCTGGAGGTGAATCGTCTCGTGTGCCACCACGGCGCGACGCCAGTAGTCGGGAAGGTTCGCGAAGGTCGGCGGCACGAGGATCGTCGATCCGAGAAAGGACGCCGAGGGTGTCGCGATCTCGGGCGTCTCGCGCACCGGGTACGGAGATACACCCGTGAGCGCGGGATTCACCTTGGCGTTTCGAGTCAGGTTCGCGAGCTGCCGCACGCTGCGCGCCAGACGGACCAGTCGAACGAACGCAATGCTTCCCCATACCGCGAGAAGTGCGGTCGCGGAACTCATGGGGACACGGTCAATGGCCTGAACCACGACGTCCGCCACCACGACGAGGAAGGCTCCGATGGCTGGTCCGTTCTCACGCGCGATTTCCGGGCGTGGGAGAGCGAAATAGGCGAGGGGCGCGCACAATGCGATCAGGAACACCAGATTCCAGAATCGCGATCGAACCCGTGGATGATGTCTTGCGAGAAGCCATGAGCTGATCTCCGCCCCGACACCGATGATCGCCACCGCGACACTCCAGCCGAGCGCGAATCGGAGAGGCGTCATGTCCGCTTTCTCCTCTTCGTCGCCGGCGCCTTGGCGGATGCTTCCTCAATGAGTGTTCGGACGTCCTCCGGAGTAAGTCGCTCTTCCTCCACCAGGTGCGCCATCAGCGATTGTGGAGAGCCGGCGAAGACGCGGTCGATGAAATCCCGAACCATGCCGGCCATGACTCGTTTTCGCGAGGTCTTGGGTTCGTAGCGGAACTGGCGCCCATCCGGGACGCGGAGGAGGTGCCCCTTGCCGACGAGAATGTTCATGAAGGTCACGACCGTCGTGTAGGCGATGGGTTTCTCGTTTGAGAGGATGTCGCAAACCTCGCGCCCCGACGCCCCGCTCTTCGCCCAGACGACATTCATGATGCGCAGTTCCTGACGGGTGAGTGGCGGAGTCATCTTCTAATTACTAAGACGTTAGTAGATGGCGATCTGA
>CAZFQH010000307.1:0-5403 GCA_964520805.1 uncultured Acidobacteriota bacterium
AAAGGTGAAACCTCGGCAGGTAGGGGCGGCCCGTGGCCGCCCTGGCGCGGGTGAAACCTCGGCAGGTAGGGGCGGCCCTTGTGGCCGCCCTGGCGCGGGGTGGTAGTGGTGGGAGGGGGTTGCTTCGCCGCTGTTCCTTCAACGTGCGGCTCGCAATGACGTGAGGTCGAGCGATGCTTGGTAGTTGGGCGGGTCTGGACCTGCGCTCCCCTCAGGTGAGGCGCCGATCGGTCTCCCCCGAAAGGTGAAACCCATGCCAGCCTGTCGAAGGAGGACGAGGACGCGTTGACCGACAAACTGCGCGGCCGAACTGGCGACCTGTTGGACGCGTGGGCCAAGATCAGTCAGAAGCAGACCTCGGTGGGCGGGTCGCTGCGTTATCAGCGTTGGCAGGAGGTGGGTGGACCAGCCGGGGTTGGTCCTTACCTGTTGATCGATCCGCTGGATCCTGAGCTCAATGTAGCGGACTCCGATCGGCGGAAGTTCACGGCGCAACGTTCTCTTCGCGATGTCGAGCCGGGCGCGCCCCTGCTGATCGAGTCGGCCGGCGCTCCCACGCGGAGGAGACGCTGATGCCGTTGAAGCGCGAAGGCGAGCTGCGCCGGAGCCAGGTCATCACCACGTACGGCCCAGGCGCGCTGGTTGACTTGCCGGACCGCTCGGTCATCATCGGTGGTTTGGATTTCTGGACTGGGGGCTACCCCGGCGAGCCCGGCTTGCAACTTCAGCCAATTTCAGAGGACCGCTTGCTCGCCAAGTTGAAGGCGTACTTGGAGGTGGAGAAGCTCCAGCTCTATCCGCCGCCGGCTGAAGACGACGCCGCTGTGCCGGGACAGGGACGGCAGGCTGGCATCCGCGTCTTTGAGTTCCCCGAGTGGTTCATCGCCGATTGGCAGGATGTTCAGGAGATGCGATACCGCTCGCGGCCCTTGGTTCATCGGCGAAGACTCGTGGCGGGCAAGTTCGAAGCTCCCGACGGAAAGAAACGCCCGGCGGTGGCGGTTCGCTTCGTGCAGGGGTGCGAGAACGGACACGTCAGCGACCTCGACTGGTATGGCTTCGCGCACTACTGGGACCGCGGCGAGCCCGCGTGTCGCCGACAGCTCTGGCTGGAGGAGCGGGGGACGTCTGGTGAGCTGGTTGACCTGTACGTTCGGTGTGACTGCGGCAAGGAACGCTCGGTCGCGCAGGCCCAGAGGATGGGAACCGAAGCCCTGGGATTCTGCAAGGGACCGCGGCCGTGGTTGGGGGAGCACGCGGGCGAGAAGTGCGAGGCCAACACCGACGGAAGCCCGTTTCCCAATCGTCTGCTTCTCCGCTCCGCCTCCAATGCCTACTTCTCTCAGGTCCTGCGCGCCATATCGATTCCCGAACCGGATACGAAGGTGCGGATGGCGGTCGATGCTCTGTGGTCGACGGTCTTGTCGAGTGTGAGTTCGCGCGCGAATCTCGAACAGCTGATGCTTGTCATGAAGCTGCCGCTCCTGACGCCCCTTGCGGAGTTTGGCCTTGACGGAGTGTGGCAAGAGATGGAGCGCAGGCGCGGTGGCTCCGGCGCCACTTTGAAGCCATTGAAGGTAGCTGAGATCGAAACCCTCCTTAGCTCAAAGACCGAAATCGGCGAGGACGCGCCCACCGGGGCCGACTTCTTTGCCCGGCGCGTTTCGCACGGGAACACAGGAGCGCTGAAGCACATCGACCGGGTGGTGCTCGTTCATCGGCTTCGTGAGGTTGTCGCCCAGCTCGGATTCACTCGCTTCGAGGCCGTGGCGCCTGATATCGACGGAGAACTGAAACTCGATCTCCGACGAGCCGAGATCGCCAAGGACCTTCGCTGGCTGCCCGCGGTCGAGAACCGAGGCGAAGGGTTCTTCCTGGCATTCAAGAAGGAAGCCATCGATTCGTGGCTCGCGCGAAAGGCGGTGAAGGCGCGAGGCGAGCAGTTGGCCGGCGGTTTTGGCGCGTGGGCGCAACAGCACCAGTTGAAGGATTCGAAGTTCCCCGGACTGCCCTACTACATGCTTCATTCCCTGTCCCACCTCCTGATCACGGCGGTGGCGCTGGAGTGTGGCTACTCGGCGACGTCGATCCGCGAGCGCATCTACGCATCCGACGCGGGTTACGGCATCCTGCTCTACACGGGTGGCAGCGATACGCAAGGAACTCTGGGAGGGCTCGTGGAAGTCGGACGCCGCCTCGGCAAGTCCGGGGACGCGTTGGAGGCCGCATTGGATCTAGGGCGTTTGTGCGCGCACGATCCTGTCTGCGCCCAACATCGACCGGATAATGCCCAGGAGGAGCGGTTCCTCAACGGCGCCGCATGCCACGGCTGCCTCCTGATTGGTGAGCCGTCGTGTGAAAAGCGAAATGAGTTGCTCGATCGGCGTTTGGTGATTCCGACCGTCGCCGGGAGCGGCGCTGAGTTCTTTCAGGATTGAGATGAGCCTGTCCGCTCTTTCGGTGGGCGCGCTCGAGCAGCTCGCTCACGCTTTGCGTACGGGCCAGATCGATCTTGCCGCCATCGCCGAGTTGGCGCCGTCTGGCCCACATGGTGATGGAGTCGAGGCGATCGGCCTCAACCGACTTGCAAGCTTGGGTCTCTCGAACGCACAGGCCACTGCCGTGATTCAGCTCCTCATCGAGGAGCGAACCGGGAACAGCGGCGCGCGCCACGCCGTTGTGTGGAGCGGGCCGGAGGGCGCGGTCGCGGAGACACGCGACACCAGCATTGTTGTCCGCGAGCTGTTCGCGTCGGCGAAGGAACGGGTGCTGGTGTCCACCTACGCCGTGCATCAGGCGGAGGCCGTATTCGCGGAGTTGGCGTCGCGCATGGACGCCCTGCCGAGCCTTTCAACCCGGCTGTTTCTGAACGTGGCCCGGCCCTACGGCAATTCGGAATCTACCGAGGCGTTGCTATCGACCTTCGCCGGGCAGTTTCGACAGGCTTGGCCTGGGCGACGTCTGCCCGAGGTGTTCTATGACCCCCGAAGCCTGGCGAGCGGCCATGGCGCACGCGCGGTGCTTCACGCGAAGTGTGTGGTCGTTGACGGCCGCCGATCCTTCGTCACGTCCGCCAACTTCACCGAGGCCGCGCAGGAGCGCAATTTCGAGCTGGGGTTGCTCGTTGACGATGGGCCGCTGGCGAAATCGATCGAGGGCCAATTCGAGACCCTCATTGAAAAGGAGCTTGTTTTGGCTCTGTTGCCTTGACGCCGAGCCATCGCCGCCCGCTCGGTGAACCAAGCACCGGTGAGTTGCACGGATCCGATTAAGCTCCGTGTGCCCGCCTATTTGTCGGGCTCTCTGGAGACTTGAGCAATGACCGAGAAGGAAAATCAGGAACAACGCATTCGCTTGAACTGGACCGACGCTGCGAGCAAGTCGGGCGCCGAGTTCGGGGGCGTCGAATACGCGGTTAGTGTCGATCTGGTGGGCTCCTCGGGCAAGAACGACTGGGAATGGTTGGTCTGGGTGAACGGGCAAGCGCACTTCGCGCCTCGCCTCTCGGAGCGCCTCACCCAGGATCGCGACCAGGGACTGGAAAAGGGCAAGCACTACGCCGAACACGTCGCCTACAACGCCGAAGAGATGAAGGAACGCCGCACCGAGGCGCGCCAATAGACTCGACGAGGGTCGGGACGCCTTGGTAGGCTGAAGGGATGTCTCGACCGCTGATCCTCATCACCAACGACGATGGCTATCGCGCTCCGGGGCTTCTGGCCCTGCGTGAAGCGGTGGCGGACCTGGGCGATGTGGTGGTGGTCGCTCCCGATCGCGAACGCAGTGCCTGCGGGCAGGGGATCACCATCAAGGGACCGCTTATGGTGGAGAAGATCGACGACGTCACTTTCGCGGTGGACGGGACCCCGGCGGATTGCGTCATCCTGGCCCTCGCCAGCATGCTCCAGTCTCGGCCGAGCGTCGTGCTTTCCGGCATCAATCGCGGGGCCAATCTCGGCGACGACGTCTACTATTCCGGGACCGTGGGCGGAGCGCGCGAGGCCGCCTTCTGGGGTATTCCAGCGGGTGCCTGTTCTCTGGTCACTCGTGGAAAGCCGCTCGACTTCGCGGAAGCGGCCAAACACTCCCGGCGTCTGTGCCAAATCCTCCTGACCACACCGCCCACACCGGGCGTCCTTTTGAACCTGAATGTGCCTGACGGCTCAGCCTCGGAGATCCTTGGCGTGAAGGTCACGCGGCAGGGAATGCGGGGCCACGCTTCGGGGGTTTCCATTACCAAAGACAGTCGCGGACGCGCCTTTTACTGGATCGCCGAGCCCTTTGACAAATGGGATGCGGCCGACGGTGACGACATGGCCGCGATCCGCGCCGGTTACGTCTCGATCTCTCCGCTTGGCAAAGACACGACCTCGCACACCGATATCGATCCGATCGCCCGCGCGCTGGCGGCGAAGTAGGACTCCCGGGCCTCGGAACCCAGTCCAGTTTCTGGAACGGTCGAGACTGCAGGTTCTGGAAAGCTGGACGCAGCAAGCCTCAGAAACGAGGGGAGCGCAGGTCCAATAAACCAGGGCCGCCCCTACCTATGCCGCGAGAGGACTTTGCGACTGGCATGGAGCTTGCTTACGCAGGGATATGGCAAGAACCCCCAACTCTTCATTGACTGACACAGGCGAGTTTGCACGGGAGCGATCCTGGCGAGAGCCCGGGCGGGTGTTCCGTTCCGAGGCCGGCTGGTCCCGGCGCGCTCAGGTTCCAGATCGAGGTTTCCCCGAAGGCACTGTTCGTTCGGCCGATCTCGACCTGGCGAAGAGCCTGCTGGTCAGCCTCCATTCGACGTCCTGTGATCGTCACTGGGGTCCGTGCGATTGTCTGCTGGCTCTGGCGATTCGCTCCGTCGACTCGCTTCAGGGGCTGGAGGCGGCTTGCGAATGGCAGAACGCGCGTCCGGCGGCGTCCCGAGGTTTTTGGGCCAAGACCGCGAAAGGCCAACACTGATCGTTCGTCTCCCTGAAAACTCGGGGTCTCGCTCGACGCCGCCCTCTCCCAAATCGACCGGCTCTCCCGTATCGTTGGCGGGTAATTTCGACCTGCCTTCCGAAACCGCGCGTTAAAGAGAGAGAAACCGCCAATGTCCCTTGACCGATATCTTGCCCTTGCTCAGAAAAATGGCGGGACTCAGATTCGACTGATCGCCGGGCGAAAGATCGTCGTGAGCACCGCCCAGGGCGACCGCGAGGCTCCAGGGTCCGATCTCACACCCGCCAGTCTGGAAGCGCTCATTGCGCCCACGATGAACGACGCGGCGAAGGCCCAACTCAAGACCGGGAAGGCCCAGTGGCAGGGCACCATTCCGCCCGTGGGCGCCGTCACTTTCACCGCCGAGTCCAAGGCCGGCGTCCTGACCGTCGTTTGTGCTTTGGGAGGCGCCCCCGCCCGACC
>CAZFQH010000308.1:0-5365 GCA_964520805.1 uncultured Acidobacteriota bacterium
TCGTCCTTCAGACCCTTCGGCAGGCCACCGGGGCCGATGCGATGGACCTCGTGTTCGCGTCGGTCGTGGGGCTCTTCCTGCTGGTGGCCCTGATCGGGTTCGCCTGCCACCAGCCTCCATGGGCGTGGCTCGCGGCCCTCGTCTTCGTCGCGGTGTTCGATTCCGACGTCGTCCTCCGGTGGATCATGGGCCGCCCGTTCCTCTTCAGCACCGCCTGGCTGCTGGTGATCCTCTTTACCTGGGAAAGAGGACCCATCCTCACCAGGCACCGCGATGTGGTGGTGTGGACCCTCGTCTTCGGTCTGTTGAGCTGGATCCACCCGAGCTTCTATCTCTTCGCGCTGCCGGTTATCGCCCTTTGCGCCGCCCGGAGATTGCGAGAGGCCGGAGCGCTCGCCGCGGTGGCGGTCCTGGGTTCGTTTCTGGGTGGCGTGCTGAGCGGCCATCCCCTGGACTTTTATCGGCAGGCCATCCTGCACCCGCTCTTCTCCCTTGGGAAAAACGCCGCCTCCCTGGTCGGGGAGTTTCAGCCCGCGGATGGTTCGCCGATGATGATCCTGGCCGCCCTGGTGTTGTTGTCACAGTTGCGCGCGGGCTATCCGAACCTGGACGCCCTTCGTTCCGATCCCACCCTGGTCCTTGTGGTTCTGGGCTGGAGCCTCGCTTTCCTCAACAAGCGGTTTTGGGTCGACTGGGGCGGCCCGGCGCTGCTGGCCCTCATCACCCGTGAGATCGCGCGGTGTCCCGACCTCGTCTTTCGGCCCGCACTTACGCGATTCGCCCTCACCCTGGGTCTTTCGGGGATTCTCGCCCTCACACTCTGCTCTGACCGGGCGGGGCGCTGGAGCCGGGTGGATCGTTACTTTGCCCCGCTGGCTCGCCCCGAGCAAGCCCGGCTGCTCCCCGACCCGGGAGGCGTCCTTTACTCCGATTCGATGTACGTCTTCTACAGTGTCTTCGTCAGAAAACCCGACGCTCCCTTCCGGTACGTGCTGGGATTCGAGGCGGGATGGATGAAGGAAGAGGACGAAACCGTGTATCGGGAAGGGCTCCGCGGGGGCCACCAGGCCCTGCGGCCCTGGGTGACGCGCCTGCGTCCTCAGGATCGGTTGATCGTCAGCGGAAACGGCTCCGCCGAGTTTCCCGAACTGGAATGGGAACAAGCGACCTCCACTTTGTGGAGCGGTCGTCTGCCTTACTGACCACTCGGCTTGTCAGGATTCGCGTCTTTGAAAAACCGCGCGATCAGCGAACAACCTGATAAACCGGCGATGAGGGGTCAACGGTGACGGTTCCGGTCTGGGGATTGTAGGCCAGCGGAACTTCGGCGAGATCGACCAACGGACCCCTGAAGCCCTGCCCTCGAAGTTCCTGGAGCGTGGCCGGAAATCGACCGAAGGTCGCCCGGTAGCTCGCGAGTGCTTCCGCGATCCGATCGCAACGGTCGAGCGACTCCAGATTTTTCAGACGCCTTTCGGCACTTCGTTTCATGAACTCCTCGGGGGAGTTCGCATAAATCTCCCGCCAGACCGCCCGGGACGTCTCGCGATCGCCTCCCTTCTGCAGCAGAACTGCGGCCACCGACTTGAGCCAGGGGGCGGCACCCGGAACCTCGGAAGCAGCCAGGATGGTCGTCGAAGCCCCCACATAATCCCCGAGGAAATCGGATTCAAAGACCCCCGCCTCGTATCCAAGCCGCCAGTTGGTGGGATTGGCGGCGATGCCGCGTTTCATTAGTTTGGCGCCTTCGAGGGGGCGGCCCGCGCCGGCCGGCGGGGACTCGGAGAGAAAGATGGCGCCCAGGCGGTATGCGACGTCCATACGCGGATCAAGAGCCACCGTGACGTCGATGAGGGGGGCCACCAGATCGAACTTCTTGCCCGCCGCGAACACGCGCTGACCACCGTAGTACTGGACCGTGCGGAGCCAGAAAAGATCGGCCACCGGTCCCTCGAAGCCGGGAACCAGCTTCTTCATGGTGGGCCCGGACCAGGAGAGCAGTACGGCCTCCTGCTCTTTGAACTCCCCCAGCACACCGTTGATCAACCGCTGAAGCGGTGCAAGGGCCAGAAGACCGACGATCAGGCAGACGTAGCGCATGATCAGACGAGTTCCTTCTTCTCGAAGGCCATCACCGAAAGGGCGAGAACCACCATGCAATAGAAACCGGCATACAGAGTCACGAGGACGAGGACGTTTGGATCAATCGGATCGCTGTAGACGGCACGCAGCTTGAAGTCGAAATTCTGGAGATTCGGCAGGGCCAGGGCCAGGGCTTGAGGTACCGCTCTTGGGATATCCGGAAGAACCTCGGCCATGTTGCGGACCACGTCGGAGAACCGGCCGGCTATCACCATCACGATGGTGAAGGTGAAGGCGAGGATGCTGTTGGTGATGACCGAAAAGAAGAGAGCAAGGGCGATGGTAAGCACGAGAGTCAGAAAGATCCCATACGGTGCGGGAAGGAACCCCGCGGTCATCTCGCTTCCCATGGCCCAGAGGGCGATGGCCAGAAGAAGGGTCATGAGGACCAGGTTCACGCCCAGGGCCGCCACCAGACCGAAGAATTTTCCGACCACGAACTCGCTGCGCAGCAACGGGCGGGCAAGGATAGGGTAGGCCGAACGGCGTTCGATCTCGCGATTCACCAGATCGACGCCCATCACGACCGCGGCGAAGCTGCCGAACAGGTCCATGGCGGCAAGCGCCAGGTCTTTCAGAATCTTCACTTCCTGGAACACGGAAATCTGTCGGAGCAGGAGGCCGCCCCCGAAAAGGACGATCGCGAAAGGAACGAGGCCGAGCAGGATCCGTTGGCGAAGAGCCTCGCGAAAAGTATTGGAGGTCACCGCCATGATGCGGGACAGACTCAGGCTTCCCATGATGCCACTTTGCTCCGATTGGGGGACGTGCCCTGGACTTCGTCGAGGAAAACCTCTTCGAGCGTCTTTCGCTCCGGCAGGACGCTCACAATCCGTCCGCCCCCGCTTTCGATCTTCGCGATCGCCTGACTCAACGAGGAGTTCTGAACCTCGAGATGGAGCCGCGCGCCCGCGGCGGATGCCACTCGGATTCCCTCGACCGCGGAGAGGGTCGCTGGATCCACAACCCCGGTGCAGATGACCTCCATGTGCGAAACGTCGACCTGAAGGATCTCCGCGAGGGGGCCCTGGCTCACGACCCGACCGGCTCTCAGAATCGCCACGCGGTCGCAGAGAATCTCGGCGTCGGCGAGGATGTGCGTGGAGAAGAAGACGGTTTTCCCTCGGCTCTTGAGATCGAGGATGAGGCGGCGGACCAGAGCGCGTCCGATGGGATCGAGACCCGACATCGGTTCGTCGAGAATCACCAGCTCCGGATCTCCTACCAGGGCTTGGGCGATGCCGGCTCGCTGCACCATCCCTTTGGAGAAGGTTCGGATCTGGCGATGCCGGGCCTCGCCCAGACCGACCAGGTCCAGCGTTTCATCAACCCGCCGGGCCAGGCCCTGGCTTGGAAGACCCGAGAGCTTTGCAGCGTAAGTCAAATACTCTCTTGGAGTTAATGAGTCGTATAAGTAGGGATTTTCGGGTAGATAACCGGTTTTGGCGCGCCACGAGCGGTCGGCGTGGGGCCTTCCCAGAACTGTAATTTGGCCGTTCTGGGGACGGACGAGGCCAAAGAGGATCTTCAGAGTCGTGGTCTTGCCTGCACCGTTGGGACCGAGGTAACCGAAGATCTCCCCGGATGTGACGGACAGGGTCACATCGGCCAGGGCCTGGTGTGCTTTGTGCCAGGGCCCAAGCTTGAAGGTCTTCGCAAGGCCACGGAATTCGAGGGCGGAAAGAGCTTGGTTCATACGATTGGCTTTGGGGTACGAAATATGGAAACAAAAAACCGGGGGTCTTGTCAACCCCCGGTTTTAGGGCTCGCTCGGCTCCGGTGTGGCGCCGGCGAGGTACGGTTGCGAATGCGGAAGAACTACTTGATGACGTTGCAGGTCGCAGGCATGGTCGCGTCGGCGATCGTGATCGCGGTGGCCTGGTCGAAGCAGATGCGGCCCGAACCGTCGGTCGCGAAGTAGCGAACGCCGGTCTGGTTCGGGGACGAGGGGGCGGAGGAGTAGGCGAAGCCGTTACCCGCACTGTGGGCGGTGTAAGTGCGGGAGTAGCCGCTGCGAACCAGGGCGGTGTTGGTCATCGCGGTGTCAAGGAACGTGGGGGAGGAACTGGAGTAGCTGGCGATGCAGGTGCCGCCCGACGGGGTGGACAGGCAGGTGAGGTCCTGAGGATAGAGACCGCCGTTGCTGGTCTGGTAGCCAAGAGCGGCCGAAGACATGGCGCGGGAGTCGCCGATGGTGGCCGCCTCGTTCGCGGAAACGCGCGCGCGGAGGAGGCTGGGAATCGCGATGGCCGCGATGATGCCGATGATCGCGACGACGATCAGAAGCTCGATGAGGGTAAAGCCTTTGTTATTCTTCTTCATTGGAGAGGTCCTTTGGGGGTTGGGAGGATTGGGGTTTATTTCGGCCCCGGGATGGGACCGCTTTAGCCACCAATTAGCAAGAACCAGACCAAGCAAGGAGACCTTGCTCCTAGTCTTCTTAAGTATTGATAATAATCATTTTACAGAGACGGTGGCACTTGGTCGGTCCTGACCATCTTGAGGGTCTGGACAAAACTTTGGTCAGGGCTTGGCCAGGATATGGTTCAACGCCCTGTACTTGATTCCCAGAAGTCTCGCCGCCTCGCCCCGCTGTCCGGCCGCCATGGTCATTGCCTTCTGGACCAGCTGTTTTTCGATTTCGCCAAGGTGTTCGGGCAGGCAAAAGCCCTCACCCAGGACCACGCCGCCGCCAATCGTTAGCGGGGGTAGGAACAAGGACTCGGCACCCATGAACTCCGAGGTCTCCAGGGTAACGGCCCGCTCGATGGTGTTCTCGAGCTCGCGCACGTTCCCGGGCCAGCTGTGGGCAAGGAGCGCCCGCATTGCTTCCGGTGAAACTCCCCGGATCGGCTTCTTCAGCTGTTTCGAGAAACGCACCACGAAGGCCTCTACGAGCCCCGGGATGTCCTCGGTCCGTTCTCGAAGGGGCGGGATCATGATGGGAATGACATTGATGCGGTAGAAGAGATCCTCGCGGAAACGCCCCTGCTGAACCATCTGAGCCAGATCGCGATTGGTCGCCGCGACCACCCGGATGTCCACGGGGAATTCCTCCGAAGCCCCCACGCGGCGGACCTGGCGCTCCTGGAGAACGCGCAGGAGCTTCACCTGCATGGCCATGGACATTTCGCCCACCTCGTCCAGGAAAAGTGTGCCCTGATGGGCCTTCTCGATGAGGCCGGCTTTCGCCTGATGAGCGTCGGTGAAAGCGCCCCGCACA
>CAZFQH010000309.1:0-5332 GCA_964520805.1 uncultured Acidobacteriota bacterium
CCCGCGGGAAAGTGGGACAGAAAGCGCGCGAACGGGTTCTTTTCAGCCATTTTCTCGTGTCTGGTGGAGCTTATCAGATGCCGAAACCGGCCAAGCCGCTACATCGCGTTCGAGAGCTGGTCGGCTACCGACTGCCATTGTTGCAAGAAAGACACAAAGGCCAGCGCTCCCCCGGCGATGGCGGCCAGGACCCGGAGGATTCCGCCACGGGACCAGCCAATGATGAGGGCGGCGCCGGCGAGAGTAGCCACAAGAGGCGTGAGAAACGTCGTCTCATGTCCATAGCGGAAGACATCGGGGATCTTGGCGCGAAGAAGAATCAGACCCAGGTAGGTGAAAACCCAGGCCTGGATCAACTTCGATTCGAGCACCGGCCGACCCAGGGCGGCGAGGCCCACGAGCGCCAGGGTGACATAGGGCCACCCGAAGAAGGTGTCGGTTCGCTCGAATAGAAGGTCCCAGAAACTCTCTATCGGGTACACCGATCCCACTGAGCGGCCTGAGGACGAGAGTCCGGTGAGTCGTCCCGCCAGTCCGAGCACATCTCCCACGAAATGCCGGTAGTAGAGAAGAAAAGCGGCGAGGGCCGCCACCGCATCGCAAGCGAGCAGCCTGCTGGCCGCCGGGAGTCCGGCCGCACCTGAACTCAAGAAGAGCGCCACCAGAATCGCCATCAACAAGCCTTCGTTCACCACGCTCGAGGTGTAGGCGAGGTGGCCGGCCAGAAGCGCGCCCGCGAGCCACCCCCAGCGGCTGCCGGCCCTCACCTCTGGCCCGCGTCCGATAATCGTAGCGAGAGTCAGCAGGACGACCAGATCGAATACGTGGCCGAACAAGGCGGGAAGCAGTGCGAAGCTCAGTCGCGAGGTGTAGGTCGGAATGACGCAGAGCGCAAGGGCCGCCATCGGTGGAATCGAGACCCGAGCGGCCAGGAGCCCGACGAGCAGGATGGGGAGAACGGAAATCAGACACGATCCCGCCTTGATCGTGGTCTGTATCTGATCGGTTGAAAGGCTGAAGACCGAGGCGATTAGTGCAAACGGCGTGTGAAAGGCAACGGCGTAGGGCAGGGACGACATGCTGCCAAGGACTGGTTTGGTCCAGGCACCCTGGGTGTTCAGGGCCTCGGCCGGACTCAAGTAGAAGGCCGGACCTTCCGCCCGGATTGCCTCGACCACCCGTGCGTGGGTCAGCAGATCGGGATAGTAGAAGTCCGGGTGGAAGACCAGGGTCAGGCGAAAGAGCATGGTGACGAGTGCTGCGACCACCAGCCGAACGGCATCGGCTCGGGCGAGACCCATCCCGCGGCACATGGCCTCCCGCAGTGCGAGCAGCATCAGTGTGGAAACGATCAGCATTTCGGGTGCGGTATTCGTCTGTCGCCAGGCCGCGAAGAGATCGATCGAGGCCCGGGCCGAGAAGGCTAGTGCGGCGAACAGGGTCGTCGCCCCCGCGGCCAGCGGGGAGGCACCAAGAAGGAGAAGGGCGCCCAACAACATCACCGCGATCACTGGAGGGCGAAGAGCCGAAACACGACGGAGCCGCAGCGGCGCGCCCGAGACTACGCGAACGGAGACGCGGTCCATGCGAAGTCCCATGTCCCGCCCTTCGTGCGAATCGGTCCGGATCGCCATGTCGAGCGGGCCTTGAACCCCCGGGGTGACCAGAGTCATCGTCCGCACTTCCCCGCCACGGGCCCGGAAGGTGTCCGCGGCGACCGACCCCACAAGCACCTCCACCAACGCTTCTTCTCCGAAAACCCGAGCGAACCGCAGCGTCGTTTCAAGCGCGGATTCTGCGGTTTCAAAGGGCAGGTGAATGGCCGCGTTGTACTTTGTCCAGTGCCAGCCGATCTTGTTCTCGACCTCGCTGTCGCTCTCAAAGCCCGCGATGAAGGGAGTGTCTCCGGGGCCCAGGTTCAGTTCGACACTCCGAGTCGACAGCAGTAAAGAACTGGCGAGGCAAAGCGCCGTGCCCAGGCCGCCAAGAATCCAGCCGGCCAGATCCCTACGTTCCACAGGAGAAAGCCCGTCTCATCGCGGGGAACACCGTCTGGAACGCGATCTCATTCCCCAGGCTATTCCAATGCCCGTCCAAGGGAAGGTAGGCCTTTGCCTCCGTCTTCTCGGCCGCCCGCAATGCCTCAGTGGCCTCGAGCAGCGGGATATCAAGGGCGGTGAGGACGCTCTCGATCCGCGTGCTCACGGCATCACGGTTCCAGGGGCGGTTCGGTTCATATCGTCTGCGAACGAACGTCCAGGCCTCGTCGTTGACTTCAAAGCGCGCGGGAACATAAAAGACCGAGAACCCGGCGCCGGTGGCACGGACGTGGTCCCCGAAGCCCTGGAGAAGTGCCGTGGTCCGACGCCACATTTCTTCAACGAGAGCGCGCTCGTGGTCGTCGATAGGACCAAACGGCAGGAACTCGCGCGGCGGCTGCAGGGACACCGCCGGAGTGATGCCGTATCCCGAGAGAGCCTTCGACCAATCTGGCCGGCTTCGTTGCAGGCGGGACGCGCCGAAACCCCACAACGCCGACCCTCGGAACGTGGGCGCCGACGGTCGCGCAGGCGATTGCGCCATAGACCCCGGGTCGCCCTCAGAGGGGGGAGATAGCCTTCGAGTCAGCAGTTCCAGCCGTCCTTCTCGCTCGACGAACACGGGCTTTTCCCGCTCGGCCGTGCCCATCGCTTCGATGTTGAACTGCAAATCGTTGGAATAAAAGAGAAGCACGACTTCGCGGGGCTCGTATTTCCTGATCTCTTCCGTGAAATAGATCCACTCCTGGTCCGTTGAATAGCCCGGACCGCCCGCATTGAGCACCTCCAGCTCGCAGGAGTCCAGTGCCCGGGCGAGCCTTCCCCTCAACGTTTCAGGCTCCTCGGCGTAATAGCCGTGCGCGAACGAGTCGCCCATGACGGCAAGCCGCCGAATTCCGGGCCGCGCGGCATACGCGATCTCCGGACCGCGCAGGCCGCGTGAGTTGATCGCGATCGTGACCTCGAAGTCCTCCCGGCGAATTCGCTGGGCGCCTCCCGCCCGCGTCCGCCATCCCAGGGTTTCGGAGAACTCGGAGATCGGTGTGCCCAAAGCGGCTCGAGGTGCGGAAGGACGTAACAGCACGCGCGCGGCCACTTCCAGGACCGCGACGGTGAGGACGATCGAGAGGGCGGCGAGGAGAAGGCGAAGGCGCCATTCCGCGGCGCGACGCCTCATGCCGCGTTGGATTGCAGAACGGCCCGCTTCTCGACCTCGCGCAGCAGCGTCTGGAGAAAGGTCTCGTAACGATGGGTGATCGGCTTGAGAGCGACGAGAGTGTTGCACTTCAGGATCTCTACGAAGAACTGCTCAAAGGCCGACCAGTCGCGGTACATCAGGTGCCGCAACTGGCGGTCGTAGAATTTGGCGGTTCCTTCGCGCAACGCCATGGCGGTGACCTCGTCGCCCCGGACGTAGAAGTCGCGCACCGCTTTGAGGAGAATCTCGAGCGCCTTCTTGAGGGCGAGGGAACGCTCCTTCTTGGTGACGAAATCGGAGAACACGCCTACCCCGGTCAGGCTGGAGTCGAGAGCACCCGCAAGCTGAACCACCGACTGCTGGAAACAGTCCTTCAGAATGCCATGCGCGTTCTCGATGCGAGCCCGCACGTTCTCGGAAGACTTCGCGGAAGAAAGATCAGCAAGTTCGACACGGACCACCTTGTTGATGTCGATGGGCATGCAGTAGGCGATTGAATCGCAGGCATCACGGACTGGGCTGCCGTGCGTGAGGGCCACGAGCGCGCGTTTTTCAATGTAGGAGACGAGCTGACGGGCCTCGGAGATCACCAGAGAGAACACGCAGGCGGTGGTCTTCACCCGATCGTCGGGCAGCCCCTCGGGGTCGGCATACTCGAGGTACTTGAGCATGCGAAACAACTCAAGGAAGACCCTGGCCACCGGGTTGCGTTCGTTGGGGTCACCGACCGCGCGAATAAGGGCCGCGATCTCGGAGCTCGCGACTTTGTCGAAGATCGGCTTGAACTTCTTGTCAAGCAGGGCCGCGAGGGGCGGGTTCCGGCGGAGTTCGCGGGAGAAGATCCGTCCCACGGATTCGAAGATCTGCAGGGGTGTTTTCTGGGAACGCAGGCTCTCGGCGATGAGCATGCGCACGTCTTCAAGGGTTCCCCTCAGAACCAGCAGGCCCGCTTCCGGCCGCGCGTCTCTGAGCAACCGCTCAAAGTAGGGGTCGGCACTCTCCGACTCGCGGATGAAGCTCTCCACATAACGTTTGAACTGAGCTTCGTCGACCCGATCACGCGGCAGAAGCTGGGAACACAACTGGCCGACGCGGAGAAGGCAGATGTCCACGACCGCGAGTTCCGCGGACCAGTCCCGGTAGGGGAGCTCGTTCACCTGCTCATCCGACAGCGCATGATGTGCTGGCTTGAAGAAGCGATCGAGAGCGCGGAGCCACATCTCAAGTTCGAAAAGCTCCCGCCGCCGGCCCGATTCGCCTGCGCCCTCCATCCAGGCCCGCACCTGGGTCCGGAGGTAGTCCGAGCCCATGCGGGCCTGTCGGTCAGTGCGTTCGGTTTCTTCCATGTTGGCGCTTGGCGAAAGTCCCCACAATGCGGGACTCTGTCTCCAGACTAGCGCTGATCTTACCCAAAAGCGGGGAGCGCCCCCGGTCCATTAAACTAACGGCACGATGGCTTTTGAAGACTCCCGCGAAAAGATGGGCCTGATCTCCGAACTCTGGGCCTTCATGAAGGTACGGAAGAAGTGGTGGCTCGGCCCCATTGTGGTGATGCTGGTCCTCCTGGGTCTGCTGATCGTCCTGACCCAAGGCACCGCCGTCGCCCCGTTCATCTATACCTTGTTTTAGCTGGGGGGCGGTGAACGGCCCCGCCCCCCAGACCCCCACGCTTCGGCGGGAGTAAATCCCGCCTCCGCTTGGATTCGCGGGGCCGGCAGTGGCCTTCGACTCACTGCTCAGCCCCCCACAAAGGGCCGGGAACCGTAGGGGCACCCCTTGTGGGTGCCCTGTCCGGCGCGCGATTCGCTAGGCTGCAATGGCCTTCGACTACCTGCTCCCGCCCCCCCACAAAGGGCCGGGAACCGTAGGGCACCCCTTGTGGGTGCCCTGTCCGGCGCGAGATTCGCTAGCGGCAACGCCTTCGACTGCCTGCTCCGCCCCCCCCACAAAGAGCCGCAAACCGTAGGGGCACCCCTTGTGGGTGCCCTGTCCGGCGCGAGATTCGCTAGGCTGCAAAGGCCTTCGACTGCCTGCTCCCGCCCCCCCACAAAGGGCCGGGAACCGTAGGGGCACCCCTTGTGGGTGCCCTGTCCGG
>CAZFQH010000310.1:0-5329 GCA_964520805.1 uncultured Acidobacteriota bacterium
GCGCGGCAAAGCTCATCTCGTCCGAGATCCGTCTGCTTGCTGCCGTTCGGTGCGATAGCCAGAGGCGGAAAGCACATCCTGCTCTCCGAAGTCCGTCGATCGGCACCCCGAGGACGTGGCCCACTTTTGGCTAGCAACTTGGCCCATTTCTCCATAGCGCCTGGGGGATATGAGCCTCATGTCGAATGCTCTCCCATCTGCCCTTCATCTCGTCCTGCCCAGACGCGGAGCTGCGGGAACCGTTGCGGCCTGACGTGCTTCAAGATGTCTCTCGGGGCCTTCAGATGCGCTTCTCCTGAGCTTGCCGGATGCGGTCTCGGACCTCGTCGCCGACACTGTCGACTTGGTCCATGGCAGATTCGGTCGCGTTGGCCGAAGGCTTGTTGCGTTGGTCTCGTTCGATTCCCAAATGGGCGTCAATGCCTCTGTGGATGAGGCGGATCATCGCGACCAGATTCTTGGATCCCATCACTTCAGGCATGAGGCGACCGAGGTCTACGCCGGCAGGCGCCATTCCAAGCTCCTTGAGGACCCTCATCGCCACGGATCGAGGTCGATCTGCGAGCCGCTTCCGTGCGCCTTGGCGTCTTTTCTGGGGGGATACAGGTATGGCTGCGGGTGGGCCACCCAACATCTTCGCCTGCGTCTTGGCCAACATCTCCTTGACCTGATCACGGCTCATGACGTCGCCAAAGCGAACGCCCAACACCGGGATTGCGGCCTCGAGAATCCTGTCGACGACCCGGCTGTCGTTGGGATCCAGGAAGGACTGCCTTACAAAGTCGCTAAGGATCTCGCCGTGAACCAGCATGTCGTTGTCGAAGCGCCTTGGCTGGCCGCCTCCGCTCTCGCTCTCCGGTTCTGCGTCGGCGCCCTGAGTCTCCAGCCACTCCCTAAAGACTTGTTGGTCCGCCAGATCAAACTCGCGGAAGTCTTTCCAGTTGGCGTCATTGTTTAGGCCAACGTGCGACACGACATAGCCGTGGTTCGCGGGATTACCCGGATCATCCTGGGTCAGGACTCGCATGATTCGCCCGACGAACTGCACATACGGGGACAAACTCCGAAATGGGCGAAAGATTGCGGCGACGCTCAGGGGTGGGTGGTCAAAGCCTTCTCCGAGCATCTGTACCTGGACGATGCAATCGATCCGACCCTCATCGAGCGCAAGGAGCGCCGCTTGACGCTGATCAGGATCCATCTCGCTGTAGATCTCTCGCACCTTGACGTTGCGTTGTTCATAGAGCACACGGATCTGATGAGCGTGATCGATCGAGCAGGCGGCGGCGATGATCTGCTGACGCTGTCCGGTTTTCTCGCGCAACTCACGCATGCGCTGGATGCTTGCATCGACAACGCTGATGTTGCACTCAGGCGCCAGCGCTACACCCTTGCGAAACCAGGCTTCCTCGCGGAGTTCCATCACCTCCGCCAGCGTATGCCTGCGGGCGTCGTCCCTGTAAGTGAAATGGATCTCTGACGGTGCCACATTTATCGAATGAATCTGTTTTATGTAACCAGCAAGCATCGCCTTTGCGTACGGGTATCGGTAGACCACATCACCGGTTACGCGCTGACCATCGCTACGAAATGGGGTCGCGGTCAAGCTGACAACCTTTGCTTCGGGGAAGCGTTCGAACACTTTCCGCCAACTGCCGGCGACGTTGTGATGGCCTTCGTCAACCAACAGCATGTCGAAGAAGTTTGGAGGGAATTGAGGGAGCCAACGGTCAACTGAGCTGGCGAGCTGCTGAATGTTCGTCACGACGTACTGGCTTTCAGTACAGTCGTGAATGTTTGCTTGGGGCCCATCGAGGACGGCGGCGAAAGGTCCTTCCGCGAAGGACGACAAGACCTTGGTCTTGCCGAGGAAGAATTTCGGGTTGCCCACCTCTAGAGCCTCGGCGATGCCTCCCCGAATAATCGTGTTCGGGGCAATGATTAATACCCGGCCTTCAGAGATCCCAAATGGAAGAATGGCAATCAGCCCCGTCTTACCGCAGCCGACAGGAATCTGAACGACCGCAGGCGTCCTCTTCTGCTCGAAGTGTTCCCGGACCAATCGGTGAGCCTCGCGCTGAGGCTCGCGGAGGCGATCGTTGGTTTCAATATTGGCTATTGAACTGATAAAGAAATTACCGGGGTTCCTTTCCTCTGCGCGTTTGTAGTCGAGACGCAAAGGCTCAAGGTCGGAGCGCTTGTAGTAGCGATATCCGTTGCCAGGGTGCCGTATGGACTTGAGCTTTCGTTCAGCGTCCCACCTCCGCAGCGTTTGAGAGGAGACTCCGAGATACTTGCTAGCTTGCTGAATCGAGAGATAATCGGCTGGTTGGTCGTCAGACTCAGGCATGGTCAACATTATACAAACATATTTCTTAGGTCCATCACTACTCTCATTGATGTCTATCCCAATGGGAAATCACTCGACTTAACCCCAAAGCCCGAGCTAGGATTTCATTCTGTATTTGCGAATCGCGAATGTCGAATGACCCAACCAAGACTCCGCCCTCAAGATGTTCTCGTCATGGCAAAGCTCCTTGTCTACCCAGGCCAACGCCCGCCAATGGCCCAGATGGGTGTGGAACTCGGCATCAGTTCATCCGAGATCCATGCCTCTCTTCGCCGCCTTGAACTAGCCCGGCTTCTTGTTGAGGGCGAGACTGGCTTGCGACCCATGCTCCAGGCCGTCGAGGAGTTCCTATTGCACGGAGTGAAGTACGTATTCCCAGCCAAGCGCGGAGGCGTCGTTCGCGGCTTGCCGACCTCCTACGCGGCCCCTCCCCTTAGTGCCCTTCTGAACGCCACTTCGGACCTCCCGCCCGTTTGGCCCTACGCCGAAGGGATTCAAGGCGTGGCGCTGGAACCTCTCTACCGCACCGTTCCCTCTGCGGCTCTTCGAGACCCATCCCTGTATGAATTGCTCGCCCTCATTGATGCAGTGAGAGAGGGCCGAGTGCGCGAGCGAAAACTAGCAGAGGAGGAGCTTAGGAAACGAATACGAGGCCCTGTCGATGCACGACCCTAATCGACGCCTGCTCGAGGAGGCTGTTCAACTTCTCCGCCCCTTGCTCGAGGAGCTGGTCTTCGTGGGTGGATGCGCCACCGGCCTGCTCATAACGGACCCTGACTCCCAAGGCATTCGAGCGACCCGAGACGTCGATGTCATTGTTGAGATTGGCAGTTACGGTGAATACGTTGGGGGCTTCGCGGAACGCCTTCGTAGGCTCGGGTTGAAGGAAGACAGTGAGGTGATCTGTCGGTGGCGAAAGGGCGACCTCATCATTGACGTGATGCCTACATCTCCTGACGCTCTTGGTTTCACGAACCGCTGGTACATCTCCGCTATATCCTCCGCGATCGATGTCGAGGTTGCGGGCAGCGACATTCGGCTCATCGCCCCCGAGTATTTCTTGGCTACGAAGCTGGAGACGTTCCATGGTCGAGGGAAGGGCGATTACAGCGGCAGCCACGATCTAGAAGACGTCGTCGCGGTGATCGACGGACGGCCGGAAATAGTGCTAGAGGTACGCGACGCTGAGGTTGATGTTCGCAACTATCTCTCGTCGTCCTTTGTCAGTTTGCTTGGGACTCGCGCGTTTCAGGATGCACTGCCTGGATTCCTACCACCGGACTACGCGAGCCAGCTGCGACGGCCGCTCCTTGTTGAACGACTGAGAGCCCTGGCCTCGTCAGGCGACGTGACCTAGGAACTCATCGCCGTTTGGGCGGCAGCTTTTCGCGCGGGCCAGACCTTCGTGTCCTCGGCCATCTACGGCCGAGGACGCCCCACGAGTACGAGCGCCGCGCGATTTCAAAACGAACGTCAGGCCGGCGATGCATGCGCCGACCTCCATTGGAAGCCGTCGCTAGGCGTCGCCGCCGTACGTCCCGCCCACCGCGGCTTCTTCGGTCGCGAAGTCGGGCTGCTTGTACGTGCCGTCGAACGTTTCCTCGCGGGCCTCGTAGACCTCCTCGGGGATTTCCACGCGCTGGTAGTACGGCATACCGGTGCCGGCAGGGATCAGCCGGCCCATGATGACGTTTTCCTTGAGACCGCGCAGGTGGTCGACGCGGCCGGAGATGGCCGCTTCGGTGAGCACACGCGTAGTTTCCTGGAAGCTCGCGGCCGAGATGAACGAGTCGGTCGAGAGCGACGCCTTGGTGATGCCGAGCAGGATGCGCTTGGCGCCCGCGGGAGCTTTGCCGGCTGCTTCGAGCTTCCCGTTTTCGCGCATGAAGCGGTAGAAGTCGACCACTTCGTCGACCAGGAAGTCGGAGTCGCCCACCTCCTCGATCTTCACCCAGCGCATCATCTGACGGCCGATGACTTCGATGTGCTTGTCGTTGATCGCGACGCCCTGGAGGCGGTAGACCTCCTGGATTTCGTCGACCAGGTAGCGCTGCAACTCGTCGGCGCCCTTGACCTTGAGGATGTCGTGGGGATCGATGGGACCGTCCATGAGCTGAGCGCCCGCCACCACCGCCTCGCCTTCACGCACGTTGACGTGCGCACCGCGGGGCAGCTGGTACTCGTGCTGCTCGCCGTCCGGGGTCACCACCAGCACCTTGCGGTGCGCCTTGGTGACATCGCCGAACTTGACCAGGCCGTTGACTTCGCTGATGACCGCGGGCTCCTTGGGACGACGGGCCTCGAAGAGCTCGACCACGCGCGGGAGACCGCCCGTGATGTCCTTCTGCTTGGCCGTCTCGCGCGGGATCTTGACCAGAACGTCGCCGGCGTCCACGGTCTGACCGTCCTGCACCATCAGATGCGAGCCGGAGGGCAGAAGGTAACGACGCTTCATCTTGCCGTCGTCGCCCTTGATCTCGATGCGAGGCTGCTTCTTCTCGTCGGGAGAGTCCATGATGACGAGAGCGGAAAGGCCGGTGTTCTCGTCGACATGTTCGCTGACCGTCTGTTTTTCGAGGATGTCCTTGAAGACGACGACACCCGCTTCTTCGGTCAGGATCGAGAAGGAGAACGGATCCCACTCGACGAGCTGCAGAGCGGCTTCAACCTCCTGGCCTTCCTTCACCTTGAGCTTGGCGCCGTAAACGATCTGGTGACGCTCGCGCTCGCGGCCCTTGCTATCGGCGACGATCAGCCAGCCGCCACGGTTCATGACGATGGACTCGCCCTTCTTGTTCTTGACCGTGGTCAAGCCCTGGAAGGCGATGATGCCCGCGTGCTTCGCTTCGACCGTGGACTGCTCGGAGCGGAGCGAGGCCGCGCCGCCCACGTGGAACGTGCGCATGGTGAGCTGGGTTCCGGGTTCGCCGATCGACTGGGCGGCGATGACGCCCACCGCCATGCCGATTTCGACGATCT
>CAZFQH010000311.1:0-5313 GCA_964520805.1 uncultured Acidobacteriota bacterium
CATAGACATCCCCGTTCGCCGCGTAGTCAAAGTCTTCGAGGTGGCCGCACTTGAGCAGGTTCGGTTTCACATAGAAATCGCCGCTCTCGAGAGAATCGACCTCATTCACTCGCACCGAGACTTTGCCCGTTCTGGCTCCACCGGGGACGCGCACCGTCCCCGACCGCAGATCGGCGGCCACGGTTTCGAAGGGCACAACGATGATGGGCGGCGTCGAAGCCGCTCGGGGAAAGACGGCGGCATTCTGAGCCGGATCCGGGCTCAGGCCGAACCCGGCAATCTCAACGAGGTCGCCCACCCGGGCCGCCTCCGGCAAGATGGACGTAAATGTGGGACGTACGGATACGGTAGCGGACGTGGTGGTCTCTTCGTCCAGCGCGTTCGCAATGGACGCGGTGATTGTCAGGCTGCCCGCCTCGAGGTCGTCGCCTACGCCCAAGGTCCAGGAGGCGCCCGTGGGGGAGACAGTGAAGCGGCCCGTCACATCGCCCCCAGCCACTGTGATCTTCAGTGTGGTGAGATTGAGCGGCTGCGAATCGGTCGCCTCGTACGAAACGGAGATCGTCGGCTTGGGCATATTTGCGATCACGCTGCCGACTACCGGCGAATCGATGCGAATGGTGGGAGGCGTCGCCCCCGCCGTGGCGCTAAACCCTAGGACCGCCACCACGGCCGAGAGCCCCTTCAACTTGCGCGGCGGACGCGGGCGGAGATCGGCGTTGGGTCGACCGCAAGACTGTGGAGGGTCCATGAACATATTGTAGTCACAACAGCGGCTGCGGTTGCTCCAGTCCCGGTCGATCGTGCGCGACGCCGATGTCGATTTCGCCAACGAATACGAACACTACGAGCTCCTCGAGCGGGATGATCACTCCGTGCCGACGGCCACCGGGCATCGTCGCACGATCTACTCGGTCGGCCCTGGGCTCCTCTGGATTCCCTTCTTCGTCGCCGCCGACGGCGTGGCGGCAACGCTTCTGGCCGCAGGCATGGAGGCCGACACGTCGGGCTACGGGCCGCTACACCTCAACGCCGTCGCCCCGGGCTCCTTTGGATACGGCATCGCGGCCTTGTTCCTCATTCACGCTTTTCTCCGTAGGCACTATGGAGACCGTTTAGCTGGCGGCGCGACTCTCCTTTTGTGGTGGGCCTCATTCTTTCCGTGGTACCTCGCTCAACAAGCGCTCACATCACATCCCGCCTCGGTCCTTCTCGTGGCCGCATTCTTTTTGCTACGGCAAAGAGATGCCCTTGCCTCACACGAGGGTTCCCTGATGCTGGGACTGTTGCTGGGACTCGCGATGTGTGTACGGTGGCAAAGTGGCGTCTACCTCCTTCTGCCCGCCGTCGACCTGCTGATCGCCTGGCGCGGCCGCGATCTACCTGGCATGGTGAAAAAAGCCTTGCTAATCGGCGCCGGCGTCTTCATCGGCGCCCTGCCCCAGCTGCTTGCCTGGAAAGAGATCTACGGCGACTACCTCCTCCTGGAACCGCCGCAGGGAGCGGACTTCTTGAGGTTTGATCGCCCGTTTCTACTTAACACCCTGTTCTCGTCGCGGCATGGCCTCCTGTCGTGGACACCGGTTTTCTGGTTCTGTCTTATCGGCCTGGCCTTCGCGACCCGGCGACATCCGCGGCGCTTCGGGATTCTCTGGGCTCCTTTGATCATCATGACGTACGTCAACGCGGCGACTGGCGACTGGTGGGCCGGAGGGTCGTTTTCGAACCGTCGATTCGATAGTCTGTTCCCCATCTTCGCCATCGGCCTCGCGGCGTTTCTGCAAGCCGCGAACGCATTCATCAAGCGACACCCCTCGTCGATCCTCGCGGCGTTCGTCCTGGGCGGCGCCGCGTGGAACCTGCCGCTGACCCGGGCGTTTCAACTCGGCGAAGCCACACCCAAGGCGCCACTCACCGTCGCAGCCCGTACTCTTGCCTCCTCGCGCGCGCTCGCGCACGACGTTGGGTCCCCGCTGACATGGCCCGCGAGCTGGATTTTCGCCGCGAGGTACGACGCTTCCCCAGCGGCCTACGATCTTTCAGCCGGCAAGTATCTTTTCTATCGGCAAACCAATCTCGGCGGCGTCGTGGACATCGGCGGCGAGGGCGACGCCGATGCCGCGATGATCCTCGATGGCTTCTCGGCCTCCCGGCAGCCGGGCGGGACCACGTACCGCGGCATCCTGTCCACCGCGCGCCTTATCGTTTCTCTCGACTTGCCCGAACCCTTGAGCGTCTCGATCGAGGCCCGCTCGGCCGAAGAGCGAGCCACGAAGGTCGAGGTTCTCCTGAACGGCGTCGGGGTCGGCGGTGTGAGTTTCCAGCCCGACCTAGCGATCGCACCGACAGTCGTGGCAATCGCGCAGGCCTCATGGTGGTCGTTCGGAATCGACAACGTGCTGGCTGCCACACTCGGTGGCGGCGGCCTTCTTTACGGCGCGCCGCTCCTGTGGGCGGGTTATCTGGGGCTCTTCGGACTTTGGAGGAAGGAACCTGGCCTTGCGCACTTGGCCTTGGCGGCCGTGGCGCCGGGAACTCTGGCCCTGCTGATCACGACTGGGGCGGGAGATGTCCCAGCCCGAACGGCCACGTGGCTTCCGTTCCTCCTGCCCGGAATCGCTCACTGTTTTCGCAACGCGCGCGCAATGGCGGAGCGACATCCCGGCCGGCTTCTGGTGTGGGCCGGCGGCGCCCTGGTTCTGTGGAACGCGCTGTTTATGGAACAGTACCGACGGCGGCTGTTGCCAAGCGACGACACCGTTTCGTTCGCTCAGGTGACATCGAACTCGGCGGCGCTGTTCTCGCGTTTTGCCGGGACGCCCTCGGCATGGCCGGCGAACTGGATCTTCGCCTGGCGTTACGATGTGTCGCCTGATATGTGGGACGCGGTCGCCGGGCGGGACATCTTCCCGACTCCGGACGCCACAACTTCCTTCATCGAAATCGGAGACGACCCGTCCCCTTTCGGGACTGAAGCCCCTTTGCTCCTCGAAGGCTTTGGCATGAGGCGGACCTGTGAACAAGGCTGGTGTCGCGAATTCGACGGGAGCGCCCGGATCCTTCTGCCGCTACAGAACACCGGAATCGGGGACCTGGAGATCCGCGTCAGGGCGCGCGGAGAAGGCGCGCTCAGCGTGGTGCTCAACGGCGTTTTCACATCCGTCAGCCAAACGGCGGAAACGCTGAGCGACGTGTCCTTGAGCGTGCCAGCGAAGCTCGTCAGGCCGGGAATCAACGTCTTGTCCCTGCAAACAGCCGGAAGCAGACGCGTGGCCGTCGATCGACTTATTTTGGTCCGCGATCTCGGAGTCGTGTCAGCCAGATAGCCGCGAGCGTGAGGCCGAGGACAAGGCCCGCGGCGATCGAGCCGACCAAAGACAGCCCTTCGCTGATTGATTGCGGATTGACGATCTTCATCGTTTCCGCCATCCAGGGAAACGTCGAGTTCTGCCGGTAGAGCTTTGTGGCTTCAAGCGCTGAGAGCGTCAGGATCGCTGCCACCGAAGAGACGAGGCCCAAAACCGTCGTCAGGCGAATCAAAGCGCCCCCCTCGAAAAGCCGGTCGGTCGACACCTCCTGCACTTCGAACCGCAACTCGGCCTGACCCCAGGGCACAAAGCGCGACAACATCACGAGGCCGGGAATCGCCATGACTATTGTGAGGAGGAAGAAATTGGTCCAACCGAGCGTGTCGGCCAGAAGACCTGAGGGAGGGCCCGCGAAGATACGGGGCAGGGCGAAGAGGCTGGAGAGAAGAGCGTATTGGGTTGCAGAGAAACGCTTCTCCGTGAGGCGGAGCAACAAGACTCCAAAGGCCCCGGTGCCAAGGCCGCTCGACACATATTCGAACGTCGTCGCCGTGTATAGAACCCAGGACACCGGTCCCGCCTCAGACACCCAGGCATACCCCGCGTTCGAGAAGGCCTGAAGGAAGCCGGTAATCCAAAGCGCGCGCCCAAGGCCGAGCGATGTCGTCATCAGGCCCCCGATGACAGTGCCGATCATGATGCCGAACGTCCCGATGGTGGACGACACGATGCCGACATCCCAAAGATCGAAGCCGAGCTCACGAAAGAAGGGCCGTTGGAGCGACTGCGCAAAAGCGTCCGCCAGTTTGAAGAGGACGACGAATGCGAGGATTTCGATAGCCCGAGGCCTTTGGAGCAGGCCGAGGAACGGCTCCCACACAGCTTCCCGGAGTGTCGTGGGCGCTTTCTGCTTGACCTCGGGTTCATCCGCCCACAAAGTGATGAGGAGACAGGGCAGGTAACAAAACGCCAGCAGCGCGTTGACTGCTGTCCAGCCGAATTCTCCGGCGAGCGAAATGGCGAGCCCGCCCGAGAGGTTCATGGCGATCCGGTACATCGCCGTTCGCGCGCCGACCGCGATCCCTTGCTCGTCCTCCCCGCAGCACCTCAACCGTGTAGGCATCGATTGCAATGTCCTGAGTGGCTGAGATCAGGGCGATCGCGAGACACAACGAGGCGATCACCGAGAACCGCTCGGGATGATCCGAGACGAAGGTCAAGGCCAGGCCTGTTAGAAACAGGCCGATCTGGGAAATCAGCGTGTAGCCGCGATGCTTGCCCAGAATCGGGATTTCATATCGGTCCATGAGCGGCGACCAGAGGAACTTGAAACTCCAGGGGGCCTGGAACAGGGTGAGCAGGCCAATCGCGCGAATATCGATCCCAATGTCCTTGAGCCAGACCGGAATCGCGATCCAAACGAGCCCGAGCGGAAGCCCGGAGGAGAACATCAGCAACGTCACGACGGCCAGCCGCTTCGAGCGAACGGCGTGTTTCAGGCTCTCCCAGGTGCTCAGCCGCTCAGTCATCGGGTGGGAGGAAGTTGACGGCTGACTTTCGGGGAGGAAGACCCCGGGCTCGCTTCTTATCACCTCGCGGACGACCGGAGGTGCTTTGAATCAGCCAAGCCTTTAGACGTTAATACTTTGCGGGATCCTTGAGGGCAACAGGAACTCGTAGGGCTTCCGGCTCTGATTCCTTCGCGTGATCTCTTCTTCGACGGCCTGAAGATCCTTCGTGAACTGATCGAGCACGGGACCGACACGCGGATCGGCGAAGTAGCGGGAAGAGCGTAAGTGAAACAAGCGCGATTTGCCAACCAGTCCGCGCGCCCGCGCCGGGCCCTGGCGCGCGATCGGCTCGCTCCGGCCGCCCGTAGGCACGTCGGCGACGCTCTCCTCGGAGGCGTCCGGCGCGCCAAACCGTCGCGGCGGCGCGGAGCCTGGCCTTGGGCCACGCAAGCTACGCCGCCCCGGGGTGCAACCCGCGTTTTCGCTCCGCTCCC
>CAZFQH010000312.1:0-5312 GCA_964520805.1 uncultured Acidobacteriota bacterium
TGGAATGTAGGGGCGGCCCTGGTGGCCGCCCTTCCGTCAAGCCGCCGCGCGGATTCAAAAGCAAAAAACCGAGGTGCGCCCTTGGGATCCTTCCTCATTAAGCCACATCCGCGCCGGTCAACGTCATACTCCCGGGTGTGATCTTTCACGACGCAACATGAGGGCGCGCGGTGTAACCGGAGTCCTCTTTGAGGATCTCGAAGCGGAGCCCCACGCGCAGAAACTCGCGGACGGGGCCTGGGTCCAAAGAGGTTTCGCGCTGAACGTCCAGCAGCCGCTGGTTGCCGCGATCCGCGAGGTGGTTGCCGCGGCACCCTGGCGACACTTGACGACTCCCGGCGGTCACCGGATGACGGTGGCCATGACCAATTGCGGTGCGCTCGGGTGGGTGAGTGACCGGCGCGGCTATCGATACGACGCGGTCGATCCCGATTCCGGCCAGTCGTGGCCGGATATGCCCGCGGTCTTTCTCGAGCTTGCATCACGCGCGGCCAGCGAGGCGGGCTACCAGCACTTCGTGCCCGACGCCTGCCTCATCAACCGATATGACCCCGGCGCCCGGCTGACCCTCCATCAGGACCGCAACGAGCGCGACTTCACCGCCCCCATCGTCTCGGTCTCTTTGGGCCTCCCGGCCACCTTTCTTTTTGGCGGCGATAAGCGCGCCGATCGACCTGATCGGGTGAGGCTGTTTCACGGCGACGTGGTCGTTTGGGGCGGACCTTCGCGCCTGGCCTTCCACGGGATCGCCCCGCTGAAGGATGGCGAGCACGCGCTGTTGGGACGACACCGGATCAATCTCACCCTGCGCAAGGCCCGATGAATACGGAGATTCGCTTCGCGCTCGGTGAAACCACTCTTGGCTCGGTGCTGGTAGCGGCCAGCGACAGATCGCGAAGAAGGTCGGCGCGCCCGGAAGCGCTCGCGCGGTAGCTCAGGCCTGTGCCGCGAACCGTCTTGTGGTCGCCATCCCCTCTCACCGCGTGGTCCGCACCGATGGTGGTCTGTCGGGCTATCGATGGAGGGTCGAGCGCAAGAAGGCGCTCCTCGCCCGCCAAGCGGCTACGGCCCGGCCTGTTTCTTGATGGCCTCGCCCATCGCCTTGAGCTGAGCGGCTTTCGCCTCCAGAGTCCGCCCATCGGAGGCGATGCTCACGAGAGCCAGTGAGTCACCCTTCATCAAGGCGGCCTTTAGGCGTTCGAGCATGGCCACGGAGTCTGAAGAAAGGGCGAGGGCCAGGCGATGGTGGTCGACACAAGAGGAGGGTGGGGCCAGGGACTGAAGCCTCTGGCGCTGAGCGCGAGCCTTGGTCAGAAGATCGTCGAAGGCCGTGAAGTCGCCCGATGAGAGAGCCGGCATCATGGAACTGGCGAATTCCTGGGGGTCGCCGCCACCCATGTCCTCGAGGCGATCGACCTGAGCGAAATACAAGGCCACGGGCGACAGTGTGGGAAGGACGGGGCCGGTCGCCGCGTTCGGGGCCAGCGGTGCAAGGCTTTTGGTTGGCGGTGTGACGCCGCCCACTGAGTCGACGTTCTCCGTTCCAGGATGTCGGGTCTCCGTCTCCGCCGAAGGGAAGGTCGATTCGATCGCGGCAGGGGACATCGCATTGGAAGAGGGTATCGCCGAAACCAGGTTCGACGGCGGACGGGCTTCCGCAGACGCCGGGCTGAGGGCTATGACCTCGGGTTTGACCGAGACCCGGCCCAGCAGAAACGCGATCACGAGGAGCGAAAGCCCCAGCGCGCTGGCCAAAGCCAGCATGACCCTTGGGGTCGACGTCTCCATTCCGGTTATGCGAACTTCTCGACCCAGGCCCGCAACTGCGGGGGAGGCAGAGCCCCTACCATCCGGTCGATCTCGTGACCGTCCTTGAACATCACCAGTGTCGGAATGCCGGAAACCCGGAGCGCCGCGTGGGTGCCCGGATTCTCGTCGACATTCAGCTTGGCGATTCGCACCCGTCCCATCATCTCGCCCGCGATCTCTTCCAAAGTCGGTGCGATCATCCGGCACGGCGCGCACCACGCGGCCCACAGATCGACCAGCACCGGGCGCGGGAAGCCGAGGACCTCCGTTGCGAACGACTGGTCGGTGACGGTGACCGGAGATGCGTCCACCGCCAGAGTCTTGCGGCAATGTCCGCAGACCGGCCTAAGCCCCTCAAGCACCCGGTCTCGCCGTACCCGATTCGCTCCGGAGCAGGAAGGGCAGGAGACGGTAGCGCTGTTGATCTCAGACGTCACATTCGCGTTCATAGCGCGAACAGCCTAGCCCTAGTGGGTGGTGCGTCCTGAAAGCGAAACGCCACGGGCGTGCGACGACCGAAGGCGACGATCAGGACGGTTCGGCCTGGAGCACGCGGAAAGCACCCTCGCGCACCAGGCTCTCGATGCAACTCGCCACGCCTGCGGGGCCGAGATCCTGAGGAGCATCGGAGATCACGAACTCTTCGGCGGAAGCGACGAATTGCGCCAGCGTATCCGCGGTTTCGGGCCACTCGAGAGTCTTCTGATTGAAGCGGAGCACCCACATTCTCTCGCCCGGACGGACTTCAATGCGCACGCCGTCGCGCCGGGCGATCCGGGATTGCGGAGTGAGGCGGCGAGCCGCTTCAATGTCGGTGAGGCGCGGGCCGATCAGGGGTTGGGCGCCAGCCTTCTGGGCGTCGACCATCTCATCGATCGTCGCGTCCAGGGGCAGCTCGCCCAGTGCCTTCCGCAGTTCGCGCGCGATTTCTGCGGCCCTGTGTCGTGGCTCAGGGGAGGTCCCCGCGATTCCTACGGGAAGCGAGCGGCGGAATCGGACGTCTTGATCGACCAGTCGTTTCAGGGCACCGGCGAAGACATCGCTCCAGGTGGGCGAGTGGATTCCGAGGGTGATGTGAAGCGATGTTGCATCCGTCGAACGTGCCGTGTGGACGAAACCTCGGGGGATGTAGAGCAGGTCGCCTTGTCGCAAGGTTGATTCGATGACCGCGGGCCCGTGTGCCGGTGTGGGAATCTCGGCGGTCTTCTGATGGGTCTGGCCACGAAGAGGGAGCGGGCGTTGGGGCTCACCGTAGACCGACCACTCCTTGTGGCCCACCACCTGCAGAATGAACACGTCGTGGTCGTCGTAGTGTTCCACGAAGCCCTGACCGTTTTGAGGGGTGAGGTAGATGTTGGCCTGAATCCGGCAGGAGAGTTCCGAGCCGAGGTTCACGCTCAATTCGGCGATCCGAGGGAAGTGGGACTGCAGACCGTTCACCGCAAGCGTGCCGCCGGTGCCGAAGTGGCGGAACGCGGCGTCGCGGTTTACTTCCCGAGACGGCACCTCGTCCCCGTCCCGCAACAGGCGCAGGGAGCCTTGAGGCAGGTCATGCAGGCCGATGAGTGCATCGACTTCATCCAGGCTCAGCAGCCCTGCGTAATAGTCCGGCGCTGAGCGGATAACCGAAAGCGGCCGGTTCTCCCAGTATTCCGCGAGGAAGATCTCCCGGTCGTTCGGACCCAGAAGATCTTTGAGACTGAGCGCTCGAACCAAATCAGCCAGGCGTCAGAATCGTCGGAAGCCGGGGCGGACCACCCCATCGGATCCGCCGTCCTGAGGGCCAGGACCGAGATCCAACGTGAAGGGGGGTGGCATGCCGTCAAGCCCGGGATTGACCGGACCGGGTCCGCTCAAATCTATCGGTCCGGTGGGGGTTGCGTCCAACCCGAGGTTTACGGAGCCTCCAGGAGTTCCATCGATCGGCCCCACCCCGCTGTCGAATCCTCCATCAAAGCCGACGCCCCCGTCCAGGACCGAGCCGGGTGGTCCGGCGGCCGAGGCCGGCGCGGCGGCGCTGAGAACGAGCGGCACCACAATTGTAGCGGCGAAACGACGCCTGGAGAACTCTTTTGCTCGAGGCGTGGGCGCCTCGGTCAGTCGCGCCCGGTCCAGTTGGGCGAGCGTGGCGAAGACGAGCGCCTCTTTCTCCTCAATCGTGGGCGCATCCACCGCGTCGGCGATTTCCGCGACCGACCTCGAACCATCGCAAAGTTCGTAGATACGAGCCGCCACGGCGTTCAGCTCGTGATAGCGGCCGCTCGTGGCGTCGTAGAGGAACAAAGTGTCCCCGGACCGTTGCCGGCTGATCCGTTCCGCCCGAACGCGTGGATTCGAAGTCGTCAACACGACCCGACTTTACTCCACCCCGCGAAGTCGGTCCTTTATCCAGTGAACGACCGCCGAAGCGGCCCCCCTCACACCGGCAAGACCCTCCGCGGCCTCCGTGGCGAGAGAAAACGCGCGCAGGGCTCCCTCTGGCCGAAGTAGGGAGGCCGCCGAGTTGCGAGAGAGCAGTGCGATCGACTCAATTCTGGTCAGGGGCGCGGGACGGAAAAGTGCGCGTGACTCGTACCAGGTGTCGAGGATCAGCATGGCCCGCAGGGGCGATCCATTCGAGGGGTTCAGGTCTCCCGGATCCACGCGTCGCACTCGGCCCGTCTTCGATTTCAAAGCCAGGGGCCGCGCGTAGGGGTGGATCATCCCACTCCCGTCGATGGCCGCGTATTCGTCACTCATGTAGGTCGCTCCGGCTTCCAGCATCGCTCGAACGAGCGTGGTTTTGCCGGCGCCGCTCTTTCCTGGAAACATGACGCAACGACCGTTCCACACCACAACACCCGCGTGAACGAGAACATGAGTCCGCGCATTTCGGGCCAGGTGCATCTGAATGTGGTTACCGATCACCTCCAGCCGCCCTGGTCCGCCCTGTCCCAAGGGGTTCGCCCGGGGCATTCGGAACCAGCGATCGACGATCATGCCGGGGCGATAGGGCAAAAAGTCCCAGTCCCCGGGAAAGCGCCGACGAAGCTCGCGCAACTCGGTCGGACTCAGACCGCCCACGCCTAGCCGTAAGCCGAAGGCTTCGAGTACCACCGGAGAACGGGCTGTCATCACTTCAGGAAGCCTATGCTGACTCCCGGCACCCGGCTCGACGTGTTCACCACCGGGTGACCGGCGTCACGATCGAGACCGAGGGACGGCGCAGCGCTCTTCTTGATCATCGCGCAGTTTGCTTGGTATTCGCACGCATCGATGCTGTTCGCCCGGGAATCGCATTACTTGTCCGCAGGCAAGCCTGCGGCAAGTACCCAAAAGCGCGGGCTCTTTCGGGCCGACGTGGTACGATTCCGGCCCCTCTAGCGTGGTAGTTTCAAGCGCTTCTGTGGCGCAACGCCGATGTAGCTCAGCGGTAGAGCAGCTGATTCGTAATCAGCAGGTCGCGAGTTCAAATCTCGCCGTCGGCTCCAGCTCGCGCCTACGGCGCGCTCCTGGAGCCTCGG
>CAZFQH010000313.1:0-238 GCA_964520805.1 uncultured Acidobacteriota bacterium
CGACATCCCCATGGAGCCCGGTCACCGGACGCGCGCGACCCTCGCCAACATCGAAGAGGGCCTGCGGTCGCTGGGCAAGCCCATTCAGATCCTGTGGGGCGAACGCGACTGGTGCTTCACGCCCTACTTCCGGGAAGAGTGGCAGAAGCGCTTCCCGCGGGCCTACGTCCATAAGTTCGAGGAGGCCGGCCACTACCTCATCGAGGACGAACCCGGCGGCGTCATCGCGCGAATTCGC
>CAZFQH010000313.1:248-576 GCA_964520805.1 uncultured Acidobacteriota bacterium
ACTTCGCCTCTTGAACGTCGCCGACCTGCTCGCGGAGTCGGCCCTCGAGGCTCCCGAGCGTCCCGCTATTGTGGCCCCCGACGGCAGGGGCGGATGGACGCGCATCACCTTTGCCGCTTTGGATGCTGCGGTGGAAGCCCACGCCCGAGCTCTGGCGCGAGGGGGCATCACGCGGGGCGCGCTTACGCTGGTCATGGTTCCCCCGGGCATTCCCCTGATCACACTGTTCTACGGCCTGCTTCGGCTGGGCGCGGTTCCGGTGATGATCGACCCGGGCATGGGTTTCCGCGCCTTCCTTAAGTGCGTCGAAACCACTCGGGCCCAAAAC
>CAZFQH010000313.1:586-5298 GCA_964520805.1 uncultured Acidobacteriota bacterium
GCCCAAAACCTCGTCGGGATCCCGAAAGCCCACATCGCGCGGATCCTGTTCCCCCATGCCTTCGCCACGATCGAGCGGAAGTTCGTGATCGGTCCCTCGTTCTTGGGCGCGCTAGGTCAAACGCTGAGAGTGGACGAAACGGCGCCCGGGCAGACCTCGGTCCGAGCCGACCTCCCGCCCGAAGACCTGGCCGCGATCCTCTTCACTTCGGGGAGCACCGGCCCCGCCAAGGGGGCTTGCTACTCCGTCCAGAACTTCTTCGCCCAAAAGGATGCACTGCGGGATCTGTACGGCTTCAGGGCGGGCGAGGTGGACCTCGCCGCCTTCCCACTCTTCTCGCTCTTCGACGCGGCCTTCGGCATGACGAGCGTGATCCCCGACATCAATCCCGGGAAGCCCGCCGAGTGCCGGCCGGAGAAGATCGTCGAGGCGCTCGAGCTTCACCGGGCGACCTCAGCGTTTGGTTCGCCCGCCATCTGGTCGCGGGTAGCGCCCTGGTGCGCTGCGCGCGGGGTTCGGCTCACCGGCTTGAAGCGGGTCCTGATGGCAGGTGCTCCGGTGCCGCTCAAACTAGTCCGAGGCATGCGCGCGATCCTGCCGGACGACGGGGATGTCCACACGCCCTATGGGGCCACCGAGTCACTGCCGGTGGCCACGATTTCAGGTCACGAAGTAGAGGCGACGAGCGACCGGGTGATCGCGGGCGCCGGCACCTGCGTTGGGATCCCCGCTCCCACCATCGAGCTCAGGATCGTCGCCAGTCGCGAGGAGACGATTCGAGATCTCGAAGCCGAGCCCAGGCTGGGACCATTCGAGATCGGGGAGATCTGCGTACGCGGCGGTGTGGTGACCCGCGCCTATCACAACCGTGACGAGGCGACGGTTACCTCGAAGGTCGGGACCGGCGAGGCGACCTGGCATCGGATGGGCGACCTCGGCTATCTCGATGACGATGGCCGCCTCTGGTTTTGCGGGCGGAAGGCCGAGGCCGTTCACACCGCCTCCGGTCCGATCTACACGGATCAGATCGAATGCCGCTTTTCGGGGGAAACGCGTTTCCCGCGCGTGGCCCTCGTGGGCGTGGGCCCTAAGGGTCAGGCCCGGCCGGTCCTGCTGATCGAAGGTCCCGCGAGCGAAAGCCTGAAAGCAGAGGCGCAGAAGATCAGCGGCCTCGCGGATGTTCGCTTCCACCCTCGCTTCCCCGTAGACCGAAGACACAACGCGAAAATCCATCGGCTCGACCTCGCCGCCTGGGCGAGCCGGCAGACCTCCTGATTTCCGGGTAGGGGCAGGTTCCGGTGCCTGCCCTTTCGTGGTGGAAACGCCGAGGACCTGGTGCTTATCGGCCGCTGGTGGCGTCGTGGAGAAGGTCGTCCCAGAGGAGAACTCGGTTCGCGTTGCCGGCCATGCGCTCGCGGGCATCGACGACCTTCGTGAAAAGACCGAACGCGTCGAGCGGACCCGAAGCGACCTGGGCCAGCGCCTCGCCGACCTCGGCGTGAACCAGGGAGTCGTAACCTCCCCCGCTCTGCAGTACCGCAATGTCACGTAACAGAGTCGCGAAGAGGTGCAAGGAACTGTCGCGATCGGTGTCCTTCGCGGCGGCCAGCGTGGCCGCTTGAAAGGCGGCGAGAGCCGCCTCACGCCCGCCCGACAGCCCAAGCAGGATCTGATCGCGCAGGGCATCCATAGGCGGCCTTGTCTCAAGAGCCCTGGCGAGACTCCCCGCCGAGGCTTGAGCGCGCAGTCTGGCCTCAACCGGATCGACGCCCTGTTCGCGGAGGCGGCTTTCGATGAGACTCTGCGGCACGCCCGAAAGGCGAATGGCGGCGCAGCGCGACCGAATGGTCGGCCGGAGAAACGAGGGCGCCGACGAGGTAAGGAAAGCTACGGCCCCCGCAGCGGGCTCTTCGAGGTTCTTGAGGAAAGCATTCGCGGCCTGCACGTTCATGCGCTCGGCGTCCACCACCACTGCGACCCTGCGCCTCGCCTCCCAGGGCCGCTGGGACAACCACTTTCCCACCAACCGCATGTATTCAACGTCGATCAGCTTTCCGACCCGCTCCTTCTTCTCCTTTGCGCGCTCGTCGGCGTGGCCGATGAGACCCTCGTCAATGCCGAGAATGTCCTCACGCCCGAGGATCACCAGGTCGGGATGAACATGCAGGGCGGTGCGATGGCAGTGGGAACAAGCTCCGCACGGACCCTCTTGCGGGGCTTCGCAGAGAAGGGTACGCGCGATGGTTTCGGCGAGAGTACGTTTCCCGACGCCCCGCAGGCCATGGAGGAGAACCGCGTGGTGGAGACGCCCCTCCGTCATCGATCGCCAGAGGCCCTGGCGCGCATACTCGTGGCCCAAAATGCCAGGAAAGGGGACGTTCAAACGAGACCTCCAAACCGGCTCTGAACGCGGGCGAGGATACCTGCGGCCAGCGTTGCCACCTCCACCGCCCCGTCGAAGACTTCGAATCGCCCCGGCTCGGAACGGGCGAGCCCCAGGAAGGCCTCACGGACCTTGCCGTGGAACGTGGGCGCCTCGTCGTCGAGCCGGTTCGAAGCGCCGCGGCCCCGGAGTCTGGCGACCGCCACTTCGACCTCAAGGTCAATCAGGATGGTCAGGTCGGGGGTGAGGCCGCCGATGTGGCGGAAAACCGTGGGAATGAGTTCGCCCACTCCGCGGCCGATCGACTGATAAGCGAGCGAGGAATCCTGGTAGCGATCGGAAATGACGATGCGCCCCTCGGCCAGAGCCGGGCGGACCAGCTCATGCAGGTGTTGAGCGCGATCGGCAAGAAACAGAAGCGCCTCGACCTCGGGAATCGGGGTGGTCACGGCGTCGAGCAGTATCTCTCGCACCCGCCTCCCGAGAGGGGTGCCTCCCGGCTCCCGGGTCAGAAGCGCGCGATCGCCGATGGCCCGAGCCAGAGCCTCCGCCTGCGTGCTCTTGCCGCTGGCTTCGATTCCTTCGAAAGTGATGAACAGCCCCTGCACCATTTCTCCTCGACCGCGCTTCAGTTCCACCTGAGTTTAAGTTTAGGGTGCCTCGTGCGTATTCTGATCACCGGAGCGGGCGGACTGCTGGGCGGTCGCCTGTGTGACTTGCTCTCGACGGATCACGAATTGACCGGCGCGATCCGTCATCAGCCCGCGCCGCCCGGGATTCCAGTGTTTGGGGCCGATCTGGCGGACAAGGATGCGGTTGGAAACGCGTTGCGCGTTGCCCGCCCGGAGGTCGTGATCCACTGCGCCGCCCTCGCGGACCCCGAAGTCTGCGAGCGCGACGCCGCACGAGCCGAACGAGACAACGTAAATTCCACCTTAGCCCTCGCCACGGCCTCCGCCCAGACCGGCGCACGATTCATCCTGGTCTCGACCGATCTTGTCTTCGATGGTCGCCGAGCACTCTCCTCCGAGAGTGCTTCGGCTGAGCCCTTGATGGAGTACGGTCGTTCCAAGCGGCGAGCCGAGGCGGCGGCGGCCCTCGCCCTCCCGGATTCGGTGATCCTGCGCACCAGCCTTATTTGCGGGCGGGGCTACGGACCGAGGTGGAGTGCCTCCGAGACGATCGCCCGGAAGCTACGGCTAGGCGAAACCGTGCGGCTCTACGAAGATGAATGGCGCACTCCGGTGGACCCCGAATCCATCGCTTCCGCCATTCGCGCTCTTTTGAACCGGCCCAGAATGGCCGGCACCTTCCACATCGCCGGAGCCGAGCGGGTTACCCGCGTCGAACTGGGAGAACGCGTGGCCGCCGCCTGCGAACTGGACGCGAGCCTCATTGAGCGCACCTCCCGATCCACGCACGTGGGCGCCCCTCGACCGCGGGACGTCTCGCTGGACACCCGCCGCGCCCGCGAGGAACTCGGCTGGGCACCACGATCACTGGACGAGGCCCTGCGAGAAGGCCGCCGGGCCTAGCTCTTACTTCTGCGGGCCCTTGAAAGTGAGGGCCAGCCGACAGAGCATCAACTCGTCGCCGTCATTGATGGGATGGAGCACGTTGTTGTCGAGCTTCTCGCCGGCGACGAAGGTCCCGTTCATCGTACCGATTTCTTCGGCGATGAAGAACCCGCCGTTCTTTATGACCAGGCGCGCATGCCGTCTGGAAATGTTGCGAGCCTGATCTTCGTTGGTCAGGTCGACATCGGGGGCGGTGCCGGTGACCGAATCGAATCGGCCCAGCAGCACTTCGTTCTTGTGGACCGGGAAAACGTTCCCGGAAGCCTTTGAGATGAAGTACGCGAGCGCCTCGGAGGGCGGAGCCGCGGGGACCGGAACCGACGGCAGCGATATCGAGGTCACGGAACCCGCCGGGGATTCGGCAACCTGTTTGCCCAGGGTCTCGATCTGCTTCACCATTTCACGCAGGCGGATCGAATACTTCCTGAGCATTCGGAAAGCGATCTCGGGGTTCGACTTGATCATGTCGCCGAAGGTATCGCCGGAGATGACGATGAGATCTCCCCCCTCGGCCATTTCGGCAGTCGCCGAGCGCGGCATACGCTCGAGCACCGCCATCTCCCCGAAGAAGTCCCCTTTCTCGAGGACCGCGAGGGTCACATCCTTGTTGGCACCGGTGCGCTTCTTGATGGCGACCCGGCCGGACTGGATGATGTACATGTCCTCGCCCGCATCACCCTCGCGGAAGAGGACCTTGCCCGCGGGAAAGTGGGACAGAAAGCGCGCGAACGGGTTCTTTTCAGCCATTTTCT
>CAZFQH010000314.1:0-5287 GCA_964520805.1 uncultured Acidobacteriota bacterium
TACCGGCGTGCCGCTGACCACGATGGAGGACGACCGTCCGTGATACCCGATGGGCACCCATTTGTAGTTCGGCAGCAGAGGATTGTCGGGCCGCATCATCGAGCCGACATTCGTGGCATGGTCGATGGACGCGTAGAAATCCGTGTAGTCCTGGATGCGCGCCGGCAGCACCATACGCACCTCGCGCTGGGCCAGCAAGACCTCAACGGCATGCGGCTTCGCCGTTACCTGAGCGCCCTCCGCGCGAAGCAGATGCGAGAGGCGGTGGCGCAGAGCGCGGCGCTCAACATCCGGACACGCCATCAGATCGTTCAGAGTTTCGTCGCCGCACGCGGAGAGCACGCGCGTGGGCATTCCGGTCAGAAGACTCCGATCGAGACAGGCGCGGAGGTCGAGCACCGAATCCCCTATCGCCACTCCGATGCGATGCGATCCGCTGCCGCTGGTTCGAAAGACCCCAAGGGGCAGGTTCTGAATCGGGAAGTCCGTGCCCTGATTGGCGCTTTCCACCCACGACTTCAGGGCGGGAGTGTGCGTCTCGTCAATAGGTGTTGTCTTCATGATGGCCGCGAAGAGTCTAAGCGCGCTGCCACTGCCGGGCTGGCCCGTCTATCGCCAGTTGTAGACGGCCCGGAACGACTCGTCTTTGTTCGTCTTGGCCACGATTTCGAGTGACCACTGCGACTTGGCACTCCAAGCCCCGGTCTTTTCCACAAGCACGGATTCCGACTGCGGAGCCAGATCTCCCCTCGGCGTGGTGCCGGTGCCGGGCGTCTTCGCCCCATCCCTGGTTTCGTTAGCGGCGACGCTCTCGATCTTGAACGACTTCGTGCCGATGTTCACGATCGCACAGCGCACCGTATAGAAGGTGCCCTCTTCGACGATCGCCGGCGTGGTGGTACATCGGATCTGAGCCGAGAAGTCGGTCTTCACAACACCGCCACCGCCGAGATCGAAGCCGCTTGGCCCTTTGGCCGTTTTTCCGCCGATGACGCTGGTGGCGCCGGCCGAGAACTTCCTGTTGATGGTGGCCAGGCGAGCGGCGATTTCCGTCTTGCGGGTGGCCGCCTCGACGTTCCCCGGCTCCAACCTGAGAACCTGATCGACCAACTGCTGCGCTTTCGGGAAGTCACGTGCGGCCATCGCCGCGCGGGCCTCTTCCAGCAATTTGGGAGCCTGAGACACCGGAGCCGCCGGTGCGGCCACGGGAGGCGCAGGTGTCGCGGGAGCCGCAGCGCCCGGACGGGTGGGCACTGGAGAGGGCGTGGCCCGTGGAGAAGCCGTCGCACGCGGGGAAGGTGTGGCCACGGCACGCGGGGTGGGTGTGGCAGATGCGGCCACGGGAGGCGGCTCGGGTGTCGGCTCAACGACGGCCACCTGCGTGGGCTCGGGTTCGGGCGTGGTTGCGAGCGGGGGCGGAGTCGCCGCAACCACAGGAGTCGGTGCCGGCGTGGGTGCCGGTGGTGGCTCCGCGGCCGGACGCAGCATGAAGAAGGCACCGCCACCCAGGACCACGAGGGCCACAAGGCCTCCTATGATCATGGGCGCGCTGGACGAGGCCGGAGGTGACGGCGGGCGTGAAAGAGAAGGCGGAGGAGCCTGTTCCGCAGTCCTCGGCTTCGGCTTCGCGGCCGGAGGAGGAGGAGGCACCGCCGCTCGCTTGGGAGGTGCGGGGGCCGCCACAAGCCCGGGCTTGGGAGTGGGCGGTGGTGGCGGAGGTGTTGCGGGACGAGCGGCCACCGGAGAGGACGAAAGCAGCATCGTCGCCTCCTGCTCCTCCGGGGGGGGCACCGTTTTGGCGGGGCTCTCCCAGGAACTGGCGTAATCGGCGCCAGGTGCCGGGGCCTCGGCGGGTGCGGTGGGCGTGAGCCAGGGAGCTGGGGGCACCGTCTTCACTGCAGCGGGGACCGGCAATGGAGCGAGGTCGTCCGGCCCTTGGACATCAGCGGCGTCGAGTTCGTTCATAGACTCGATTTCCGCAGGGGCCATTTCGTGCGGGAGTTCGGCCGCGAGTGCCGACTCCTCGAATTGGGCCTCTTCGAAATGAGACTCCTCAATCTGCGGGGCTTCGGCAAGGGCGGGTTCCGTATACGACTCTTCGACCACCGCCTCTTCCTGGTGCGCCTCCATCGTTTCAGCGTACTGGGGCGTTTCAGCGTACTGGGGCGTTTCAGCGTACTGGGGCGTTTCAGCGTACTGGGGCGCTTCGGGAGCCGCCTCCTCAACCAGATGCGCCTCCTCAAACGCGGCCGGCCCTTCGACCACCGCCTCTTCGACCGACTCGGCCGACATCTCCATCATCTCCGCCTCGGCGGGCGCTTCCACCGCGAACACTTCCGGAGCCGCTTCATCGAACTGAGCAACTTCGGCGGCCATGGGTGCCGCAAAAGCTTCTTCCTCTACATCCCCCAGAGTGAACTGAAGCATGATGGAACTGGCGCCGCCTGGCTCGCCGAGCCAGACGAAATCGCCAGAACGAAGAAGGAAGTCCCCCATTACCACGTCGTCGTTCACACCGACGATGCCGTCGACCCTGTGGATCGTGGCCCCGGTGATATCGATCACGATCTGCGCGTGCTGTCCCTCTACGCCGGGGACGTCGATCCGGACTCCACACTCAGGGGCGCTTCCGATGAGGACGTTGTTTCCGCGGAACTCGAAACGCTGCCCGGCAAGGGGGCCTCCTACGGGTTGGAGAAGTGAGGGTTGCGCCATGGACGGGACGATACCGCAAACCAGCCCCGGTTGGCAGCGATGAAGGTGCCTGGGCCGGACCGCGAGGAGAGGATAATCTGCCCTCTTCATGCCGCCACGAAACCCTTCCCATGAACCGCCCAAGCCCCTTTTGCCCACGCCGGCCGACGCTCAATTCGAACTGGTGGCGGAGTTCACACCGCAGGGCGACCAGCCCGACGCGATCGCCAGGCTAACCGACGGCCTGCTGACCGGCGAGAAAGACCAGGTGCTTCTGGGGGTCACGGGAAGCGGAAAGACCTTCACCATCGCTTCCGTGCTCGCGCATGTGAATCGGCCGGCTCTGGTTCTGGCCCACAACAAGACCCTCGCCGCCCAGCTCTATCAGGAGTTCAAGAGTTTCTTCCCCAACAACGCCGTCGAGTACTTCGTCTCGTACTACGACTACTACCAGCCCGAGGCCTACGTTCCCCAGTCCGACACGTACATCGACAAGGAGGCCACGATCAACGAAGAGATCGAGAAGATGCGACTGTCCGCGACCCGCAGCCTTTTCGAGCGGCGGGACGTCATCATCGTGGCCTCGGTGTCGTGCATCTACGGCCTGGGTTCACCCGAGGCCTACTACGGAATGCTCCTCTTCCTGCGGCAAGGGGGCACCCTGGACCGCGGCACGATGCTGCAAAAGCTCGTGGAGGCCCGCTACGACCGCAACGACTTCGAGCCCGCGCGCGGGACGTTTCGGGTACGCGGAGACGTGATCGAAATCATGCCGGCCTACGATGACTTCGGCGTCCGCGTCGAACTCTTCGGCGACGTCATCGAAACGATCACCGAATTCGACCCTCTTACCGGCAAAGCGCGACAGAAGCTGGCGCAGATCGCGATCTATCCCTCATCGCACTACGTCACCCCGCGGCCGCGGCTCGAACTTGCCATCAAGAAGATCGAGACGGAGCTTTTGGAGTATGCGCCCACCCTGGACGCCCAGGGCAAGTTCCTTGAAGCCCAGCGCGTGCGTCAGCGCACCGGATTCGACCTTGAGATGTTGCGCGCCACCGGCCACTGTCACGGCATCGAGAACTACTCGCGCCATCTGTCCGGACGCGCGGCCGGCGAACCGCCGCCCACTCTCATCGACTACTTCCCCAAGGACACGGTTTTCGTGATCGACGAGTCGCACCAAAGCGTGCCGCAGGTGCGCGGGATGTATCACGGCGATCGGGTTCGTAAGACGACGCTCGTCGAGTACGGCTTCCGCATGCCCTCGGCTCTCGACAACCGTCCGCTCAACTTCGGGGAATTCGAGGAGCGGATCGGCCAGACCATTTACGTCTCGGCCACTCCCGGGCCCTACGAGATGACGCGCACCAAAGGCGTCTTCATCGAGCAGGTCATTCGCCCTACCGGCCTCGTTGATCCCGCGGTCGAGATCCGGCCCGTGAAGGGGCAGGTGGACGACCTTCTCGCCGAAATCCGCGCCCGGGTGGCCGCGGGTCAGCGCGTCCTCGTCACCACTCTGACCAAGCGCATGGCCGAGGACCTGACCGAGTACTACTCGGAGCTCGGGGTGAAGGTGCGCTACCTCCACTCGGACATCGACGCCCTCGAGAGAGTCGAGATCCTGCGCAATCTGCGCCTCGGTGAGTTTGACGTGCTGGTGGGCATCAACCTGCTGCGTGAAGGTCTGGACCTGCCGGAAGTTTCTCTCGTCGCGATTCTCGACGCCGACAAGGAGGGCTTCCTGCGTTCGGCCGGCTCGCTCATCCAGACCATCGGACGTGCCGCGCGGAATGTGGACGGTAAGGCCATCCTGTACGCCGACAAGATGACGGCTTCGATGAAGGCGGCCCTGGGCGAGACCGACCGCCGCCGCACGCGACAGGCGGCCCACAACCGCGAGCACAACATCACTCCGGAAACCGTGCGCAAGACCCTGGGCCAGTTGCTGAGCGTCAACGACGAGGCCCTGCGCAAGGCCCTGGAGAAGGAAGCACTGAAGGGCCAGATCGATACGAAGAGCTACAGGACGCCCGAGCAGATCGAACGCGGCATCAAGGACCTCGATCGACTGATGCGCGAATCAGCGCGCGCTCTCGACTTCGAAGAAGCCGCGAAGTTCCGCGACAAGATCCGGGAGTTGAAAGCGCAGCTGGCGCGAAAGGCGTGAGTTCCGTCGGGCGGCGATCGGGGGATGGACGTGGGGGGTCCGCTTCTTGGCCATGGTGGCCACCCCGCGGAGGTAGCGCGCCTCTGCTGCCGTTCAGGTTCGTCAGGGGTCGCTTCGACAGCTACTCCTCACGATCCGCTCAGCGACCGGGTACCTGCTTTGGGTCCCTGGGCTCCGTCGTCGGATACCGCCTTGGGGTGGCCGCGCTTCCCGCGGGAAATACCTCACGAGAAGAATGGGGGTGGAGTAGGGGTGCCCCTGCGTTTCCGAATTTTTCGCGGCTGCCAGCAGTCCGTGGTGAAAGTCGACCGCGAGCGAAAGCGAGAGATTTTTCGTCAGATCAAGGCGCCGAACCGCAGGAATACCCTGGAGTATTTCAAGGTTTGGCAACGCGGAGCTCTGCGGAAAAGATCCGCTTTCGAC
>CAZFQH010000315.1:0-5253 GCA_964520805.1 uncultured Acidobacteriota bacterium
GGATTCGGGGTGACGCGAGACACAAGAATGGGCAGTTCCCGGCACCGTCCGATATGCTCTCACTGCCGCAACCTGTCTTCATGCTTATTTTGACCTTAACCCTTGCGGCACAAACCCTTGACGTGGGCCTGGCCGGAGTCGTCCTCGCTCGTTCCGGCCGCCATGCCGCCACCTTGGTCGCGGGGGGTCGCTCGCGGTCGGTACTGACCGGAGAACGGGCCTTCGGCTGCGAAGTCGTGGGCATCACCGAGGACGCCGTCGACCTTGTCTGCGGAGCCTCTCGCCGTACGCTGGGTCTCAGCAAGAGCGCCGCCGCGCCCACGCGCGAGGAGGGGGTTCCCGGTCCAGTGGACACTGCGCCCCCCCCCGATCTCACACTCAGCCGGGCCGAGCTTGAGGCCCGGCTGGACCGCGAGATGTCGCGGCTGATGACGGAGACGACCCTGATCCCGGTCACCTCCAGGGGTCAGGTCGCGGGATTCACATTGTCGCGCATCCCCGCGGGCACGATCCTCGAAACCCTGGGGCTTCAGGCGGGAGACGTTCTGGTCAGCGTGAATGACACCCCGATCGACAGCTTCACAACTCTGGTCGGGCTGTGGCCACGCCTTCAGACTTCGGGTGCGGTACGTGCTCAGATCCTCCGGGCGGGGCGACCGGTGGATATCTCGGTCAGTATCAAGTGAGGGCGAACGCGCGCCCCTTTTCCTCCGCATGAATCCGCTGACCTGGCAGGAGATATTCGACAGCGTCGGGCTGCTTTACGCGCTCGAAGCGGCCCCCTTTGCCACATCCGTGGCGGTGGATGAGAAGTTCGTTTGGTGCAACGAGGCCTTCCTGCATCTGGTCCGGGCCACGGATCGATCGGAAGTCATCGGCCAGCCCAATCATCGTTTTCTCGACCCGGCGTTCCTGGACGCCGCGAAAGAGCGGGTCGAGCGGTTGAATCGGGGAGAGTCCAACCCGCCCATGGAAATGCGGCTGGTGCGGCTGGACGGCACCACCACCGAAGCCGAGGTCCGGTCGGTGCCCTTCGACGCGCGCGGCAAGCGCGCCTATATCGTGCTCTCGATCGACATCACGGAACGGAAGGCCACCGAAGCAGCTCTCCGCGATAGCGAGGCGCGCTATCGCAGCCTGGTCGAGGACACGCCGGACGGCATTCTGATTCATCGTGACGGCAAGCCCCTTTTCGTGAACCAGGCTCTCGTCACCCTGGTCGGCGGGAAAAGCCCCGGGGATCTGCTCAGTCGCATGGTGAAGGACTTCATCTTCCCGGAAGAGTGGCCGGCGGTGGCGGCCCGCACCGCGCAACTCGAGCGCGGCATAGTCGTCGAACCCCAGGTTCTGAGATTCAAGCGCCTGGACGGCAAGGTCGGCCTGGTCAAGCTCGACTCTCACCGCGTCGAGTTCGAAGGAAAGTCGGCACTCCGCGCTTTCGTCAGAGTGATGACGGAATCCATGCTCGCCGAGCAGGCGCTCAAGGAAAGCGAGGAGCGCTATCGCCAGCTGATCGATGCGTCTCCCGACGCGGTGGCGGTTTCCCAGGAAGGCAAGCTGCTTCTGGTCAACCCCGCCTATCTGAGGCTCATGGGTGCGGAGACGATTGAGCAACTTCAGAGCCAGACTCTCACCGACCGCGTGCATCCGGACTACCGCGACATCGTGAAAGACCGAATGGCCGCGGTTCACGCCGGGCAATCAGTGCCCGCCATCGAGCAGAAGTTGCTGCGCCTGGACGGAACCGCCATCGAGGTGGAAGCCCAGAGCGAGCCCATCGTCCACCACAAGAAGCCCGCGGTGTTGTCGATCCTCCGCGATATCAGCGAGCGAAAACGCGCGCAGCGAGCCCTGATCGACAGCGAACAGCGCTACCGCCAGCTCATCGAGCTGTTGCCGGATCCCGTCTTCGTGCTCGATGGCGAACGAGTGGTCTTCTCGAATGCCGGCACGCGCAGGCTCCTCGACCTCTCACCCGAACTCGCGCGTCAGCCTTTGGAACTCGTCCACCTGGCCCCCGAAGAGGATCAGAAGGTGTTGCGCGGGCTGCTGGAGGCGGTGGCGGTCGGCAAGCGCCCGCGCACCAGCGAGATCAGAATGAAGCAGAGCGTGGGCCATGTGCCGGTCGAGGTGCGGGCCGCCGCCATCGACGTGGACGGACGCAAGGGCGCCCTCATCATCGCGCGCGATCTCTCCCAGCGGCAGAAGGCCGAGGAACTTCAGTCGGCCCTGTACCGGATCGCCCAGGCCTCCACACGTTCCATCGGAATCGAGGCGCTGTTCTCCGAGATCCACAATATTGTGGGCGAGCTGATGTACGCCAAGAACTTCTTCATTGGCCTGCTCGATCAGAAGGGCGCCCACCTGTCCTTCCCTTACTTCGTGGACGAGCGCGACCCCGCACCGCCGGGTCCACTTCCCGTCGAGGACTCGTTGTCGGGCTACGTGATCCGCTCCGGCAAGCCGCTCCTCGCTGACCAGCCCGCGTTCGACGAACTGAAGCGCGATGACAAAGTGCGCATCTATGGACACATCGCCCACAGCTGGATCGGCGTGCCTCTGGTCCGCGGCAACACCACGTTCGGCATCCTGGTGGTCCAGAGCTACGACCTGAATTTCAGTCACGGACCGGCCGACCGCGACCTCCTGACTTTCGTATCCGGCCACATCGCGGAAGCGATCGAGCGCAAACAGAAGGATGAGCAGATCCACCTTCTCGCCTACACCGACTCGCTCACCGGATTGCCCAATCGGTTCCTGTTCGAAGACCGGCTCGACACCGCCATCGCCCTGGCCGAACGGAACCGCACGCCCCTGGCCGTGCTCTTCGTGGACCTCGACCGCTTCAAGCTGGTGAACGACACTCTCGGCCACAGCGTGGGCGACGGCGTCCTGCGCCTCGTCTCCTCGCGCCTCGCCTCCTGCCTGCGCGAATCCGACACTCTGTCCCGCCGCGGCGGCGATGAGTTCATCGCTATTCTCCCGGACACCGACGAGCGCGGCGCCGTGAACGTGGCGCGAAAGCTGGTGGAGGCCCTGCGCAGTCCCCTGGACGCGGCGGGCAGCGAGGTGGTGGTGACGGCCAGTGTGGGTATCGCCATGTTCCCCGACAACGGTACAGATCGCGATACGCTGCTGAAGTCGGCCGACCTCGCCATGTACGGAGCCAAGGAGGTGGGGCGCGATACTCATCAACTCTTCTCCTCCGCACTGCGTGAGGACGTGGAGCGCCGGGTGTCTCTGGAGCGGGGCCTTCGCACCGCCATCGTGCGCTCGAAGCTCGCAGTTTATTTCCAGCCCATCATGGCGATGGATTCGCTCCGGCCGGTGACCCTCGAAGCTCTGGTCCGCTGGCCCGACGAAAGAGGCGGCATGATTCTGCCGTCCGAATTCGTCCCTCTTGCCGAACATACCGGTCTCATCATTCCCCTGGGCGAGTTCGTCTTGCGCGAGTCCATCCGCGCCATGAAGACCCTGCCCTCCTGCAAAGGGACGCCTTTGAATCTCGCGGTCAACGTCTCGGTCCGGCAGTTGTCGAGCGTCTCTTTCGTGGAGGATGTCCTCGCAACCCTGAACGCCGAGGCGTTCCCGGCGAGCCGCCTGCACATCGAAATCACCGAAACCGCGGCCCTGAGCGAAGGCCAGCTGATCGGCGAGCAGCTCAGACGACTTAAAAAGGCGGGGGCTTCCATCGCCATCGACGACTTCGGTGTCGGCTACTCCTCTTTATCGCGGCTGCGGCAGATGCCGGTCGACATGCTCAAGATCGACGCCTCGTTCATTCGCGACATGATCGAAGACCCCGATGACGCGGCCATCGCGAACGCCGTGGTTTCGCTGGGACGCGCCCTCAACATGCGGGTGGTGGCCGAAGGCGTCGAGCGCCTGGATCAGCAGAAGGCACTCGCGTCCTGGGGCTGCGACCTGATGCAGGGATATCTGTATTCCCGGCCCGTCCCTCTCCCCGAACTGACCATCTGGCTCCAGCAATTCGAGCACATTGGTGAGTAACATCAAAACTTTCCATAAGCACTAGCTAGAGGTCTTCCTCCCATGGGTTTCGCGACCGACTGCATTCACGCCGGACAACACCCGGATCCCACCACCGGTGCGGTCATCACCCCGCTCTACCTCACGTCCACCTACGTGCAGGAGGGCATCGACAAGCACAAGGGATTCGAGTACGGACGCACGCAAAACCCCACCCGCTTCGCCCTGGAAGCGAATCTCGCCGCCCTCGAAGGCGGGAACTCCGGAATCTGCTTCGCCTCGGGTCTGGCCGCCACGAACGCGGTGCTGTCCTTCGTGAAACCCGGACAACGGGTGGTCGTGAGCGACAACGTGTACGGGGGTACTCATCGGCTTTTCACAAAGCTCATCGCACCTTACGGCGTCACCTTTGACTTCCTCGATCTTTCGGACGCGTCCGCTTTCGAGAAGACGGGCGGCGACTTCGATCTTCTCTGGCTCGAAACGCCGACGAATCCGATGATGAAGATCTGCGACATCCGGGCCCTGGCCGTCATCGCCCGCCAGAAGAACGCACGCCTCGTGGTGGACAACACTTTCATGAGCCCGTTCTTCCAGCGGCCCCTGAGCCTGGGCGCCGACATCGTGGTGCACTCGACCACGAAGTTTCTGAACGGCCACTCCGACAGTATCGGCGGGGTGGCGGTGTGCAAATCGGCGGACGACTCGAAGTGGCTGAAGTTTGTGCAGAACGCCCAGGGCGCGATCCTCTCTCCGCTCGATTCATTCCTGGTCATGCGAGGCACGAAGACGCTGGCCGTACGGATGCCGCGGCACGAGGAGAACGCGCGGGTGGTGGCGCACTTCCTTCGAGGCGAGAAGAAGGTGCAAAGGGTCTTCTGGCCGGGTTTCGAGGATCATCCCGGACACGCGATTCACCAGGGTCAGGCCTCGGGCTTCGGCGCGCTGATCTCCTTCGATCTCGGGTCGCTCGCGGCGGCGCAGCGTTTCGCTCCGAAACTCAGGGTGTGTTCGCTCGGGGAAAGCCTCGGGGGTGTCGAAACCCTGATGTGCCATCCTGCGAAGATGACTCATGCGGGCTACTCTCAGCCCGAGCGTGACCACCTCGGCATCACCGACGGTTTAATGCGCATCTCCGTCGGCATCGAGGATGCGGCCGACATCGTGAAAGACCTCGAGACCGCTCTCGCCGCGGTGTAGGGGCGACCACCCTGAGCTCGTACTCTGTTGGGGTGCCGCGGGCCTTGTGGGCGCCCTTTGAGT
>CAZFQH010000316.1:0-5251 GCA_964520805.1 uncultured Acidobacteriota bacterium
CTCGTCTTCGTCGTCTTCCTGGTGAACTTCGCCTCTCGCTCTTTCACCCCGATTCTGCCTGGGCAACTCCACATGCTCGGAGTGGCTCCGGGTCGGGTGGCCCTTGGCACCGGGATTGTGATTTCGGTTTACTCGCTTTCGGCCGCTGCCTCTTCGTTTGGTTTTGGCAAGGCGGCCTTGAGGGCCGACCCCGTTCGTCTTCTCGGGGGTTCGCTCTTCCTTTCGCTCCTCTCCGCAGTGGCGATGGCTTACGCGCCGACGTTCCCCCTCTTCCTCGTGATTGCCCTGGTGTTCGGCCTCGTCTCGGGGGGAGCCTTAACGCTTGGGTACTCGATCGGCGCACGGCGTTTCGGTGAAAGCGCCAGAGGCGCTCTGTTCGGCAAACTGTCGGGGGCCGCTCTTATCGGAGGAGCGGTGGCGCCGGCGATCGCGGGCTTCGTCGCCCGATCCTCGCTCCGGGACGTCTACTGGATGAACGCCGCCGTCTACTTGGCGTTGATCGGGATTTCAACGTTTTTCCTTCGAGAGAGCCGCTCCTCCACCTCAGCTTCGGGGGGAGCCCGCGAGTGAGGTGCGATTGCGTCCGGTTTCCTTGGATGCGTAGAGCGCCTCGTCGGCCGAGCGCACCAGCGTTTCGGGAGTGGTGTAGCCGAGGTCGGTGGCCGACACTCCGCAGCTCGCGGTGATCCGAAGGTCGTCCTCGGGGGCGTGCACCACTCGATCCGCGAGCGCCGCCCGCAGGCGCTCGGCCATGCGAAAGGCGGCAGGGCCATCGGTGTCGGGCAGGATCACTGCGAACTCCTCGCCCCCGTATCGGGCGGCGAGGTCACCCCCCCGCACCTGATGACGGATCTCCTCGGCCGCGGCCTGAAGAGCGAGGTCCCCGATCGAGTGGCCATAGGTATCGTTCAGCCGCTTGAAGTGATCGAGGTCCAGCATCAGAAGGGACAGCGGTGTTTCGGCGCGGGCGGATTGCGCCACCGATCGTTCGAGGGCTTCATCGAAGGCGCGCCGGTTCAGAAGTCCGGTGAGGCCGTCGTGGAGGGCGAGGCGCATGTTCGCTTCGAGCAGCTCGATCAGGTCGATGGCCGCCGCGGCCTGGTTCGACATCAGCGACACCACTCGCGACACGCTCGCGTCGAAGGCCGAGCGCTCGCCGATGGCCACGAACGCACCCTGAAGCCGGTTGCGAAACCGGAGGGGGTGGGCGAGCAAGGCCTCTCCGAGAAGCCCACCGCCGGGGCGGAAGAGGGGCAGGCCGCGGTCTTTGGGCGTGTTGATGCGCAAGGGCTCGGCCGCGGTGGTGAGGTACCACGCGAGCCAGGTGCGGTCCGAAGTGGTCGTCCCTTCCCCCATCCATTCCTGGAACTGGCTGGACATACCGGGCAATCCCTCGATCATGTCTCCGTGCAGCCGGACAATGCCGGAGCCGATGGTGCGAGGCGCCATCTCTTTCACCGCCCGCGCCACGAACTCGTGAATCGCCGGCACTTCCGTGAACTCGGCCAGGCGCTGGGAGGCGAAGGCCGCGGCCTCGAACTCGACCTCGCGCTCCGCGTGGGCCAGGGTCTCGCGCTCGTTCTCGACCACCTGGGCGATGAGATGGGCGAGCCTTTCGAGCACCGGTTCGGCGGTGGACAGGGCCTGGCTTTCTTCGTGATCCACTACGAGCACGCCGCTGATCGTTCCGCGCACCACCACCGGGACCGCGAGCAGGGTGCCGATGCGTACTTGGGTTTTGTAATAAGGGAGCGACCAGAGCAGAGAGCGGTAGTCGGTGGCGTAAAAGGCCCTTCGCCGATCGAGGACGAAACCGACGGGGTCGCCCTTGAGGGGCAGGACCGCTTCCCCCCATATCTGTTCCGGACCATCGTGCGCGCGCAGGAACGCTCCGTCGCGAGAATGGTCGATGTCGAAGAACAAAGCGGCGTGGGCGTTGTTCATGCCCCGCGCCAACTCCAGAAAGGGAGCGAGAGTCTGGGTGAGATGGGCCGAGCGATCGAGATCGCGCAGGGTGCGCGCCTCTTCGCTGATCTTCTTGAGCGCCGGTTCCTTGCTCCGCGGCGCGCCCCGAAAGGTCAGGTCGGGGTCCATTTCGGTTTCCAGGAACTCGGCACCCTGCTTCAACCGGGTAATGGCGCGACCCAATTCAAGAGCGCGGGACCGAATGCGTGCGAAGGACAGACCGGCGGCGAGGGCGGTGCCGCCCAGACCGAGGATGGGGGCGGTAATGTCGGTGGGCGTCGCGGCGTGCCGTGCCGCGCCCAGAAGCAAACCGCTGCCAAGCCCCACGAGTGTTGTCCAGGGCAAAGCCTCGGTGCTCCCTACGAACACCATAAGGACCACGAGGGGAAGCCAGTCCGGAAGGGCGGGCGGCAGGAACACGATGCCCACGCAGATCAGCAGCGCCACCAGAGTGTGCTGGGCCGCGCGGGCGGGCCAGGGTGCGCGGGGCACGGGGACCACAAGGAGGGTGCCCATCAAGGCCGCCGCCGCGGTCAGCACGAAGACCGCCCGGGCCCATGGCCGCGTCGCCGCGGCGGGCAGATAGGGGGTGGCCAGAAAGACCGCGCACAGAATCAGGGAAAGAACAAAAAGGCTGCGGGCAATGACCGGAAGCTTCGATCGCTGCGCGGCCGATGGTTGCATGAACGCCTTGTCCTCCCGTGGCCGAAAGACCCAAGGGCTACTTTAGTTCGGGTCCGAGAACCAGCGCATAGGAAACGAGATCCTCTTCGGTGAGGCCGAGATTGTTGAGGTTCGAGTAGTACTGGCGGATCGCGTCCGCGTGATCGGCATTGCTCGCACGGCGTTCGCGAATGCCCTTGATGAGCTTGAGCAGGGTCTGCACGAGTTTGGTTGAAATCTCGACGCCCCCGCGGGTGAGCTTGGCCTCGTGGCGCTTGAGCACGGCTTCGATCGCGACCGCACCTGAGTGTTTGCCGAAAAGGAACCGAAGTTCGCCGCCCACCATCTCGGGCTCGACCACCTGATAAATCGCGGGGTGAATGGTGATGCCCGCGGTATGGATGCCCGTCTCGTGCGTGAAGACGTTGTGGCCGATGATGGGCTCGCCGCCCGCCACCGGCAGGCCGCTCATCTCTTCGACCTTGCGCTTGAGCTGCCACAGCATGTCGTAGCGGAAGCCGGGGATGGTGACTCCGTACAGCTCCTTGAGGATCATCACGGTGGTGTGGAGGGGCGCGTTGCCCGCGCGCTCTCCGATTCCGTTCACCGTGACGGTGGGAATGGTGGCGCCGTGGTGGAGGGCCCGCACCGTGTTGTAGGCCCCGAGACCGAAGTCGTTGTGGAAGTGGATGACCAGGGGTTTGTCGGGGAAAGCGGCCACGATTTTGGGGATGTAGTAGTCGACTCCCTCGGGTGCGAAGTAGCCGACGGTGTCGGGGTAGGCATAGCGTGAGCCGCCCGCTTGGTAGCAGGCCCCCGCGAGTTCGATCAGGTAAGAGACATCCGCGCGCGAGCCGTCCTCTCCTCCAAACTCCACCACCGTCACTCCGCGGCTGCGCGCGTGTTCGATCGCTTTGGTGGACATCCGGATGTTGGCTTCGCGGTAGAACGACACCGGCAGGTCCAGCCACTCCTCGGGTTTGCGGCCCTCGAGGCCGAGCAGGGTTCTACCGATCTTGTATTTGAGGTGGAGGTCGGAACCGGAGGTGAAGACGAAGAGGCTGACGTCGTGGGGCTTGGCTCCGATGCCGGCCAGGAAGTCGAGGGTGACGTCGATGTCCTTGGCACTCGACCGGCACATCACCACGATCTCGCTCTTGATCCGGCCGGTTTTCTTCGCGTCCAGGATCAGCTGGAGGGACTTGCGCTCCGAGGGAGCGGCGGAGGGGAATCCCACGTCGAGCATGTGGACGCCTGCGTCGGAGAGCATGCAGGCCAGTTCGAATTTCTGCTCCGGGGTGAAGGCGACTCCCGGCGTTTGTTCGCCGTCGCGCAGGGTGGTGTCGTAGAGCCGAATTTCGCTCGCGCGCGGGAACGTGGTTCCCGCGGTGAACTGGCGCGGAGAGTGAATCAGTTCTTCTAAGGGTTCACGAAGTTCAACCATAGGAGCCTCGGTCGGGGGCGGGGGAATGCTCGCCGCGAAGATGATAGCCGCGGCCGGTGAACGGCCGGAGGGGCCCCTTCACCATCGGGTGTGCGCCATAGTACGGGCACGCCGAGAGTGTGGCCGCGGGCCAATCCCGTCAGATAGTGAGGAGCCTCTCGGGCGGTCGCTGAACGAGGTCCGTATTGAAGGGCGGTCGAGCGCGCAGCCTGGCCCTGGGCCAAGCGACCGCAACCCAAGGGCAGGCTGGCGTTCTAGTAGGGGCCGCCCTCGTGGCCGCCCTGCGAGATCGGAACCGCCGGGCACCCACAAGGGGGTGCCCCTACGCTTCGGGGGAAGGCCCAACTGGGGTATTGCGGGATCACCCACAATGGCGCCGCACACCCACTCACCATCTCACCATCGGGGGTTTTCAGCGCAGCAGCCCGCGTTCTCTCGCGAAACGGGCGTAGGTGAAGCCCGCGACCACGTCATAGACGAAGTGGACCACCATGGCCACGTAGAGCGACCCGGAGACAAAGACCAGCGCGTGGAACGCGGCGGCGATGGCGGCGATCGCGAGGACGCTGCGGAAGCCCTGAATCGCGTGGGCGAGGGCGAAAGAGAGGACGCTCAATGTGATGCCCGCGACGACACTTCCGCTGACCGCGGCTATGAGGGCGGGAAGAACTCCGCGCCACACGAGTTCCTCGCCGAAACCCGCGGAGAGGGAGAGTGCGACCCACATGGTTCGCTCGCGGCGGTTGGTGGGTGCGAAGAGCCGCCAGGTGGGTTCTTCCTCGTCCACGGATTGAAGCCAGTGGGGCCTTACGAGGATCAGCGATACCGCGAGGAAAACCGTACCCGCAAGCCACGCGGTCGGGGAGGGAAGGCGGGCCGGGAACAGCTCGACGCCTTCAACCATGCCGGTCGCGATGGCGAGAAGGGCCAGGACAATCTGCGGCACCAGCATCGCGTAGAAGCGCACGGCCAGCGGGATATCGGCCATGTCCAGAGCGCTCTCGCGGTTTCGCAGAACCGCCCAGGGCACCACGAGGGTGATGAAGACGACGAAGGCCCAGCCGAGCAGGGAAATTGCGCCGAGGTTCAACAAGGACCTCGATCGAGCGCCGACCTTTGTATTCTCCGCAAGTGCGACGGATTGTAGGCGAGAGGGTCGGCCCGGGTTCGGTTCAAGAC
>CAZFQH010000317.1:0-2840 GCA_964520805.1 uncultured Acidobacteriota bacterium
GCCCCGCGGAATCCCTTCCCGGCGGGGTTCTATCCCAAGCCCAGCCCCTATGGTGTCGGCTTCACCGGGATGGCGTGCAGCGAACCACGACTGATCGAGCTGGCCTTCGCGTTCGAGCAGGCAACCAAGCGACGCGTGCCTCCCGCTTCCGCCCCGTGAGCGTCCTTCGCGCGGGCAACCAAGGGGCCGTGAGAGGGTAGAGGAGGCCCAACCGATCGGGCGCTACCAGCGCACACGCGGCGGAAGGTAGGGGCGGCCCTTGTGGCCGCCCTGTAACCAATGAGCTTCGACTTCAAGGGCAACCACGAGGGCCGCGCGCCCCAAACCGCGGACGAGTTCAGGGGGTTGCCCCATCTTGTGACGGGGTTGCCCGTCCCGCGGCTTCAAGGCCTGCTATTCCTCACCGACAACCTCCCCACTGATGAGGTATCACCGGGATCAACGCGGTTCGTCCGCGATGACGAGAATCAAAACCAGCCAGATGAAGTCGGCGACCAGAAGGTGCACGAGCTGGAGCCAGGTCGGGGCGAGGAGAAGCAGATTGACGAGGCCCACAAACCACTGGGCCACCACTAGACCGGCGAGTCGCAATCCGCGATTTCGGGCAACCGGCCGATGAGTGTTGGTGGTGATCACCCGGTGGGCAATGAACAAAAGCAGGCCGCCACCGATCAGGGCGATGACGGGGTGCAGAATGCGAAGCCGCAGGAAAATGTGCGACGTCGATGAAAAGTCCTGGGCGATCGCCTCCGTCAGGCTTGAAGCCTTGAAGAGAGTGTCCCCAAGAGCCGCGATCGCCCCGGAAACCCCGATGGCGAACATGGCCACAACCGCGAACGCCGCCGCGTGGTTTCCCCTCATCCCAGGGAAGGTCGAGCGGAGCGAGGCCACGAATCCCTCCCCGTCAACCCGACGCGGTTGATCGAGGAAACGCGCGGTCAGGACCAGCGCCGCGATCAGCAGGAAGGTATTGACGAGGTGACCGGAGATCCAGAAACCACGCGCCGTCGAAGTGTCGCCCGCCACCCGCTCGAACAGCACGAGGCCGGCGCCGATCGCGGCTTCGCCGAGGATCAGCAGCATCGAGGCGGCAGCCCAGAAGCGCGCGAGCTGTCCCCTTTCGATCCGACGCCACACCTGCTGAAGCAGAAGGGCGACCAGGATCAAGGCCAGACCGCTCGTCGTCCGATGCGAGTACTCGATCAGAGTGGCCATCGTCGGCGACGGGGGAATGACTTCGCCATTGCAGGTCGGCCAATGAGCGCCGCAGCCGGCGCCCGACCCGGTGGCGCGCACCACTGCGCCGCCCAGGATGACGATCAGATTAAAGCCGAGGGTCAGCCAGGCAAGGCGCGCCAGCGACTTCGAAGGATTTCCGGTCACGACAGGGTTTCCCGTTCCCGAGCGTCGTCAGCTAGCGTCATCATGGAATGAGGGAGCCGGGGGCCGGGGCGGATAGAGAAGCGAAGATTCAAAGGTTCCCGTGGGCGACTTTCTGGGGGCGGTTGATCGTGGTTGGCCTCGGCGGGCTCCTGTTTCTTTGGGCATTTCGCCCACTGGAAGCCCGACCGAAGCGAGAGATTACTCTGATCACGCGGAGCGTTCCCCTGTCCCTCGCCGATTCGGAACTGGCAAGGGTCGGCGATCTTCGGTTCCTGGGCGGCGCGTGGCTCTCTTCGGCGGATGAGGGCTTCGGCGGCCTCTCTGGCCTGACCCTTGAGGAATCCGGCAATGTCCTGGGTCTCCTTGCTGTGACCGATCAGGGCGAACTACTTCGCGCCGAAGTGGTCCTTGCGGATAAGGAGCCCCCACAGTGGCGCGCGGCCGCGATCGAGCCGCTACTCGGTGAAGGAGGGAAACCGGTCCTCGGAAAGTCCTTTTCTGACGCGGAGTCGATCGCGCGACTGCCGGACGGCCGCTTTCTCGTGGGCTTCGAGCGCCGCCACCGGTTGTGGGCCTATGGCCCCGGCCTGAGGGGCCCTGCCCGCATCTTCGAGACTCCACCCGCGCTCCGCGAGTCGCCTTCGAACGGAGGTCTCGAATCGGTGGCCACCTGGCCCGATGGGCGCGTGCTCGCCATCTCGGAGGGATTGAAAACCGCCTCGGGGAACCTCGCCGCGTTTCTGTTTCAATCCGGGAATTGGTCGTCCCTTGAGTGGACCCCGAGCGGCGCTCACTTCGAACCGGCCGACGCCACGGTGCTGCCGGACGGCGACCTCCTGCTGCTCGAGCGTTCATTCCTCGCCGGCGCTCCGATCGCCTTGAGTTCGCGGATTGTGCGGGTGAAGGCGGCGATGGTGAGGCCCGGAGCGCGCCTTCAGGGCCGGGTCATCGCGGAACTGAAGGCCCCGCTCGTCGCCGAGAACTTCGAGGGCATCGCGACCTTCCGCAACCAGGAGGGACGGCTCCGCATTGCTCTCGTTTCGGATGACAATTTCAGTTCGTTGCAGCGCACGTTGCTGCTGTGGTTTGAACTCGTGGAGTAAGGCTGAACGGGCGCCCACAAGGGCCGCGGCCCCCAACCGCAGACGAGTTCAGGGGGTGCCCCTACGGTTTGGGCGCGATCCGATAGGAGGCCACGTCGTAGGCAGATCCAACACCTGGAGCACACGAAGGCGGAATGCGGGACCCGCAGTCGTAGGGGCGGCCCTTGTGGCCGCCCTTTGTATCCACGCGGAGAGCACCGACAAGGGCCGCGGCCCCCAACCGCAGACGAGTTCAGGGGGTGCCCCTACGGTTTAGGCGTGATTCGATCCGAGGCCACGTCGTAGGCAGATCCACACCCGGAGCACACGAAGGCGGAATGCGGGACCCGCAGTCGTAGGGGCGGCCCTTGTGGC
>CAZFQH010000317.1:2940-5238 GCA_964520805.1 uncultured Acidobacteriota bacterium
GGCGTGATTCGATCCGAGGCCACGTCGTAGGCAGATCCACACCCGGAGCACACGACGGTTTCGCCCGGCGCCTTCTTCTTGAGCTTCTCCCCGCAGCGACACATCCAGCCGGTGCGGCGCGCGGGATTCCCCATCACCAGGGCATAGGCAGCCACATCGCGGGTGACCACCGAACCCGCACCCACAAACGCATACTCTCCGATGGTCGATCCGCAGACCACGGTGGCATTGGCACCGATGGACGCGCCCCGCTTCACCAGGGTCTTGCGGTACTCGTCCTTGCGAACCACCTCGCTGCGCGGGTTGAAAACGTTGGTGAACACCATCGACGGCCCGCAAAAGACGTGATCCTCGAGTTCGACACCCTCGTAAACACTCACGTTGTTCTGGATCTTGCAGTGATCGCCCACCTTCACATTGGGCCCGATCACCACGTTCTGGCCGATGTTGCACTTCTGCCCGACCCTCACACCCTTGAGGATGTGGGAGAAGTGCCAGATCTTCGTCCCTTCTCCGATCGAAGACGGCTCGTCGATATAGCTCGATTCGTGAACGAAGTAGTTCTTCTCGGACATCACAGTTTCCCCAGGGCAGCGTCTCAGCGGATCGTAACCGGTTTGCCGCCCGCGTCCAAAGACCTCTGGCCGGCGTCGAGCACGCGCAGCACGTCCAGGCCGTTCCGGCCGTCGGTCCGAGGCGTCTTGCGGGTCTTCACACAGTCGATGAAGTGAAGAAGCTCCTCGCGCAGCGGCTCGAGTTCGGGGAAGAACAGGGTGGACTCGGAGGTCTGACGAATGACCGGCTGACCGTCCATCCAGTCAACTCCCTTGTCGAACAGCTTGAGCTTTCCTTCCTTCACGACATCGTCGAAGACGGCCATGCGCTTGCTACCCACCACCACCAGCTTCTGTTCCTTGAAGGGGTGCAGCCAGCTGACAAAAATGTGGCCGCGCGCTCCCTTCGCGAACTCAAGGGTGGTCATGGTGACGTCGACCACCCCCTTACGCAGCCAGCTTTCGCCCGCGGTGGTGACCCGCTTCGGCAGCCGGCCCAGCAAGAGCAGGAGAACCGAGATGTCGTGCGGAGCGAAGCTCCAGAGGATGTTTTCTTCGTGGCGGATCCTCCCGAGATTCAGGCGGTTCGAATAGACGTACTGGATGTCGCCGAGGTCGCCCGAGTCCACGAGTTCCTTGAGCTTCAGAATCGCCGGGTGGTAGTGAAGGATGTGGCCGACCATGAGGATGCGCTTGCGACGGCGTGCGAGGGCGACGAGTCCTCGGGCTTCCTTCACGTCGAGGGCCACGGGCTTTTCGACCAGAACGTCTTTCCCGGCGAGGAGCGCTTCCTTTGCGATGGCCGCGTGCTGCGCCGCCGGAGAGGCGATGACCACGGCGTCGATCTCTTTCGAGCCCAGGATATCGGCCAGGGACTTCGTGGCCAGAGCACCTGGATACAGCTTCGGCACACTCTCCAGGATCTTCGGGCTCGGATCGCACACTGCGCGCAGCACGCCCATCTGATGGAGGTTTCTGGCGATGTTCTTACCCCAGTAACCGCAGCCGACGAGACCAATTTTCAATTGAAGTGCCCCAGTACTCTCTTCGGTGATGCGGGAGCGCTCAGGCCGCGAGGAATGCGCCCACGAGCGAAGCGATACGCTCGACTTCGGTGAGCGGAAGTTCCGGATAAAGGGGAAGGCACACCACCTCGCGAGAGAGTCCTTCGGAAACCGGGAGATCTCCGACCTTGCCTCCGGCCGGTCCCATCGCCGGCTGAAGATGGATCGGACGCGGATAGTGAACCGCGGTCGCGACTCCGTGCTTCTTCAGTTCCTCGATCAGGCCGTCGCGCTTGGGGGTGCGGACGGTATAAAGATGCCAGGCCGACCGGGCGCCAGGACCTTCTTTGGGAAGCACAAGTCCGGGGATACCGTCTAGAAGTCGCGCGTAGAGCAGGGCACGTTCGCGGCGTTCCTCGGTCCACTGTGTGAGGTGCTTCAACTTGGCGCGCAGAACCGCGGCCTGCAGAGTGTCCAGACGGGAGTTGGTGCCAAGGACGACGTTGTCGTACTTGTTCGATCCCCCACCGTGATTCGCGATCTGACGCACCTTCGCGATGAACGCCGGATCGTTCGAAACCACCGCCCCCGCGTCTCCATACGCCCCGAGGTTTTTGCCCGGGTAGAAGCTGAAACAAGCCGCATGCCCAAGCGACCCCGCCTTCTTCCCGTTGAAGGTGGCCGCGTGGCCCTGGGCCGAGTCCTCAAGCACCGGAAGGCCGTGGTCGCACGCGATCTTG
>CAZFQH010000318.1:0-5235 GCA_964520805.1 uncultured Acidobacteriota bacterium
CGGTTTTCGGCGCCCCCCTCGATATGCCCGACCACGCGGCGCGGGCCGTGCGCACCGCGATCGAAATGCGCGACCGTCTCGCGGAGTTCAACGCCGAGCGAAAGAGCGGCCCCCTCCTTCAGATCCGCATCGGCATCAACTCCGGCAAGGCGGTTGCGGGTGAGATCGGCTCCATCAATAAGCGTGAGTACACGGTTCTGGGCGATACGGTGAACACCGCATCCCGCCTTGAAAGCTCGGTCGCGAAGCCCGGCCTCATTGTCATCGGCCCGAACACCTTCGCGGCCGTCGAGGGTCAGTTCGACCTCCGCCCGATGGGCGAGTTCACGCTCAAGGGTAAGGAGAACAAGGTCGTCGTTCACGAGGTCCTCGGAGGGCGGTCGATCCAGGCTCCCCCGACTGCCACCGTGAACGTTTCCAAGCTCATAACCTGATTCGGTCCTAGGACTACGCCCCAATGCCCAACACCGAACCCATCGAGGGCCTGGAAAGGCTGGACGGGCGAAGGTTCCGCGGGTCGATTCTGTTCGCCCTGCTCGGTCTGCTGTTCCTGACCGCGTTCCTGCCTCTGGTGATGACCGCCCGGTATCTCGTCACCCAGGCCCGGGCCGAGCTAGAACTCGATCAGCGTTCCCTCCAGATGGCGAAGGTGCGTCATCTCTCGGAGTGGATTGCCCAGTTCCGCGCCTCGACCCGCGCCCTTTCTCAGACCCTGGCCACGAGCCTCGCGATCGACGCGCCCACGCCCTACCGGACGCGGATCGATTCGCTCGCCAAGAGCCGCACGCTGGAGGCCTTCCCCGGAGAGGCCGGCTCCATCGTCTCCGTGAACGTGGTCGACCGAACCGGCTTCGGAGCTCGTTCGGGCCTGGGCCTGCCAGAGCCCGAAGTCGCCGCTGCCATTCAATCGGCCTTTCTGGCCGGGATGAAGGGGCAGACCACGATGACCCAGCCCATGTGGTCTTCGACCCTCGTCGAGCCAGTCGTGATCACCGCCGAGCCGGTCCTGGACGCTCAAGGAAGCCCGCAAGCCGTGGTCATACTGATCACGACTCTCGAACGGATGGTTCGGGTGACGCGTCAGTCGGGAGAGGGGGGCCTGCTGGACGTTTACGTGGTGAGCGGGGAAGGGAAGCTGGTCGCGCACTCGAGCGTCGAAGGTCCGCCGACCGGAACCGACCTTACTCGGATCGACATCGTTCGGGAATTCGTGAAGACGGGTGGGCGTACGGCCGCGTCCATGCCCTTCAACTTGTCGGATGCGGACGGTAAGACACGGAGCATGCTCGGGACGTTCATTCGGGTGGCGGACGACTCCGGCTGGGGAGTGGTCGCCCAGATCGACGAAGACAAGGCCTACGCCGGTGCGAACGCCATGCGTCGCAATTCGATTGTGGTGGTGGGGCTCGTGAGCCTTTTCGCCCTCGGTCTCGGTGTGTGGCTCGCGGGCGAAATCACCCAGCCGATTCGGACCGTGAGGGATGCGGCTTTGCAACTGGCCCGCGGAAACTTCGCGACCCGGGTCTCCGTGCGCTCTCGAAACGAGGTCGGCGTCCTGGCCCAGTCGTTCAACGTCATGGGCGAGCGCATCGAACGTGCGGTCGAGGAGATACGCGAGGCGGCGAGCACCAATCGGGAATTGTTCGTGGGCACCATCCGCATGCTCGCAAACGCCATCGACGCCAAGGATCCCTACACCCGCGGTCACTCCGAGCGTGTCGCCTACTACACGACCTTGGTCGCGAAAGAATTGGGGATGTCGGATACCGAAATCGAGAACGTTCACCTCGCCGGCCTCATTCACGATGTGGGCAAGATCGGGATCGAGGACCGCATCCTCCGGAAGCCCGCGGCCCTCACCGATGATGAATACGAGATCATGAAGCAGCACCCCACCAAGGGCGCGCAGATCCTCGATGCCGTCCCGAAACTGAAGGCTCTGGCCGGACCCGGCCTGATGCACCATGAAAACGTGGACGGCAGCGGCTATCCCGATGGCCTGAAGGGAGATGAGATCCCTTTGCTCGGCCGGATGGTGAGTGTCGCCGATGCTTTTGACGCCATGACCACCGATCGTCCGTACTCGAAAGCCATGACCTTCGAAGCCGCGCTCGCCCGCCTCCAGTTTCTCGCGGGCAAGAAGTTCGATTCACAATGTGTCGACGCCATGACTCGCGCGGTGGCGTCGGGGGATCTTACGAGTGCGAAGGCCCGGGTGGCGTCGGTGGCGGCCCGCCGGGACGGACTCCCACTCAAAAGCGCCTCCTGAAGAGGTTCGGACGCTTCTCAGGCGAAGGGCGTCGAATCGAGGTCGCATCCATGGCAATAGGAGCCTTCATGAAGAACACATGTTTCGGTCTGGTCGCGTTGATGGTTGTTTCTTCCCCCGTCCTCGCTCAGGATCCCGAGGCGGAGCTTCGCTTCAACGCCGGCGTTCGGATGCTGCGGGATGGGTTTCCCGAGCGGGCCCTGACGGAGATTCAGGACGCGCTCAAGAAGGACGCCAAGAACGCTTTTTATCTGAAGGCTCTCGGCATCACTTATACCCAGCTCGCTGACAAGTGCAAACCCGCGGATGCGAACTGCCGCAACGAGAACCTGAAAAAAGCGGTTGACGCGGCGCAGAAGGCCCTGTCCTTCAATCCCGACTATGTCGATGTCCGCAATGACCTGGGTATCGCCCTTCTGCGCCTGGGCAAGCGTACCGATGGAAAGGCAGAACTGGCGCGCGCCTTTGCCGACCCCCAGTGTCCGACCCCGGAAGTCACCGCCTGGAATCTGGGTCAGGCCTTTTTCGAGGAGAAGGAATACTCCGAAGCTCTCACCTGGTTTCAGGCCGCCCAGAACCGTAACAAGACCCTCGCCGCGGCCTATGCGAGCATCGCGGACGTTCTACTGACCACCGGCCAGGCCGAAGCCGCCATCCTTCAACTGGAGGCAGGTATGAAGGAAACCGGCAACAACACCGTGCTCCAGCTTTCTCTGGGCGACGCCTACCTTCGCGTGGGGCGCTTCCAGGATGCTCGCTCGATGTTCGAGCAGGTGATCAAGAAGGACCCGCTCGGGCCCTCTGGCCGCGAGGCCACCGAGAAGCTCAAGGGTTTCCCGCGTTAGCAAATAGACTGGAGGGGCGATGGGGCTCCTCGAACAGTTCAAGCAGGGCCTGGCGCGCACGCGCGCCGTGTTGAACACCGATGTTTCCGACCTCTTTCGAGGCCTCGCGAAGCTCGATGCCGCGACCCTCGATTCCCTTGAAGAGACACTGATCCGCGCGGACTTCGGACCTGCGGCGGCCGGGGAGATCCTGGTGGAGATCCGGCGAGATCTCACGGGAGGATCCGATCCCGCCCTGATTCTCGATACCCTCCGCGCCAAGGTGCGGGCCATACTGGACATTCCCGGCCCCGAGGTCAAACAGGGCCATCCCCACGTGATTTTTGTCGTCGGTGTGAACGGGGTGGGCAAGACGACCACCATCGGAAAGATGGCGGCCCGATTTCGCGCGGCCGGAGAGAGCACGCTGATCGTGGCCGCCGATACCTTCCGCGCGGCCGCGGTGGGCCAGCTCAAGACCTGGGCGGATCGCGCAGAAGCCTCGTTTCACGAATCCCGCGAGGGGCAGGATCCGGCGTCGGTGGTGACGGACGGACTTCGCAAGGCTCGCGCTGCGGGGACCCATCGGGTCCTCGTGGATACGGCCGGACGGCTCCAGAACAAGACCCATCTCATGGCTGAACTAGCCAAGATGGGGCGGATTGCCGCGCGCGAGGCCGAAGGCGCCCCTCACGAAACTCTGCTGGTGCTCGATGCCACCACCGGTTCCAACGGACTCGCTCAGGCCCAGGAGTTCGCACGCGCCATTCCCCTCACCGGTCTTGTGCTCACCAAGCTCGACGGCACTGCCAAAGGGGGAATCGCGGTGGCAATCGTCTCGGCCATGAAAGTTCCCATCCGCTTCGTGGGTCTTGGTGAGGGCCTCGACGATCTCGTCCCGTTCGACGCCCCATCGTTCTCGGCCAGTCTGCTCGATTGATGCCGCCCCAATCCCTTGCCGACCTCCGGTTCATGAGGCGGGCCCTCGAACTGGCCGAACTGGGCTTGGGAGAAACGAATCCCAATCCGTCGGTGGGTTGTGTGCTGGTCAAGGGAGGACGAGTCGTGGGCGAGGGGTTTCACGCGCGTGCGGGGTCGCCCCACGCCGAAGTCGAAGCCCTCAGGGCCGCAGGGGCCAGGGCCAAAGGAACCACCGCCTATGTGACGCTCGAGCCATGCGCTCCCCATCCCGCGAAGCGGACGCCCCCCTGCGCTCCTAGCCTTATCGAGGCCGGGGTGAGGCGTGTGGTGTTCGGAGTGCCCGACGCCAACCGCCATGTCCGTGGCGGCGGAGTGCGGCTTCTTCGTGCCGCGGGAGTGGTGGTGGAAGAAGGCGTCTGCCTCGAAGAGGCCACCCGCCTGGTTCAGCATTTCAACATCGCCATGGCACGCGAGCGGCCTTTCGTCGCGCTGAAGACAGGAATGACCCTGGACGGGCGCATCGCCACCGCGAGCGGCGAGTCGAAGTGGATCACCTCGTCCGCCCAGCGGGCCGCCGCAAGCACTTTGCGGCGCCTGTTTGATGGCGTCCTCGTGGGCTACGAGACCGCGCGGGAGGATGATCCGATGCTTCTGCCTGAACCGCGGACCGAGAGACCCTTCGCGCGGGTGGTGCTCGATACCCATCTGCGCCTGCCGCGCAAGCACCGGCTGATCCAGACCGCGGGAGAACATCCCCTCATTCTCATCGGCGCTCAGCCCGGTGAAGTGCGGCGGCGCGGTCTCGAACAACTGGGTGTGACCGTGATCATCGTGGAGAGTCGGGGCGGCCGGGTGTTTCTCCCCGCCGCCCTCGCCGCGCTTTTTGCTCGCGGACTGAACTCGCTGCTCGTAGAGGGCGGGTCCGAGGTGATGGGCAGCTTCGTTCGCGAACGCCTGTTCGACGAACTGGTGATGTTTCGGGCGCCGCTCGTCCTGGGCGGGAGGGGCAGCCGCGCCGTGGTGGGCGGCCCCAATCCAAAATCTCTGGCCGACGCCGTGATGATGCGCCGCGCAAGGCCGGAGTGGTCCGCGACCCTCCGCTACGGCCTTCAGAATCCCGCGGGACTGGACGTTGAAGTATTTGAACCTGAGCCGGGGCCCGGCTCGCCCCGGACGCGCGCCAAGTAGGAGTTCGCCATGTTCACCGGCATCGTCGAAGAG
>CAZFQH010000319.1:0-5226 GCA_964520805.1 uncultured Acidobacteriota bacterium
CAGGGCTGAAATCCATTCCGTTCGCGAGTTCGAGTCCATCCACCAACTGCTCCACGCGCCCGCCCGATTCGATGCGGTAGATGCCGCCATGCTTTTCCATGCCGTGTACGCCCCAGTGAATCGTGCTGGCATAAACCCGCCCGCGCGAATCCACCATCGAAGCTCCGGTATTGCACTCGGCAGACGGCAGCCCGTCCTTTGTGGTGAAGACGTACATTTCGTACTCGGAGGAATCGTCGGCGGTGGTCCGCCGCGGGGTGAACCGGGCAATACCCTTGTTAGTGAAGAGATAGAGCCGCCCCTCCCGATCCTGACGAACCTGATAGATATTGTTGTTGGGCAGGGCGGGGGAACTGAGGGTGGTAAATGTCGTGAAGGCCTCGCTCGGATCATCAAGGTCGAGGCGGGCGGCGCCGCCTCGGGTGCCGATCCAAAGCCTTCGTTTGGTGCCCTCCCGCGTCTCGATCAGGGAGTTGACCGCATCCGAGGGAAGCCCCTGTAAGGTAGTGAAGATCGTGGTGGCTCCTTCGGTGTGGCGAACAAGACCCCGCTCCGTGCCGATCCAGACCGTGCGACCGCCTCCAGGTCGATCGGTCTCGAGCACGGTGTGAACCCGGGGGTCGGGCAGACCGAAGGCTTCCGTGAGATTGAGTGCGTGCCCCTTCTCGATGCGGAACAGGCCATCCCCCGTTCCCACCCAAAGTCCTGGTTCGCCGTGGTTAGAGGAGCGCGCCACCAAAGCGTTGATCGTGGCGCCCCGCAGGACGTCCCGAAACGGGAAGCGCTCCCAGCGTCCGCCTCGCCTGAGGCTTAGCCCTCCGGTGGTTCCGACCCACAGCGTGGGTTGATTCGTCACCGATCTCGTTTCGGCCAGGCTCAACACCGTGTCCGAGGCAATCTGTTCCTGCCGCGCAGAGTAGACCTCGCGCTGCCCGCGCGACATGCGCACCAGGCCGCCGCGGTTGGTGCCCACCCAGATCGCCTCGGCGCGATCCTCTGCCGACTCTTCGTGCAACGCGTAGACGGAGGAGTTCACCAGCCAGCGCGGGGCATCGAAGGTGGTCCAGCCTTCCTGGTGGAAACGCACCAGTCCGGCGCCGGCCATGCCAAGCCACAAAGCGGGCTCCCCGGCTCCATCAGGAGTCTCGGCCAGGCTCCAGAAGCCCTCCGGTGGGAAGCCTTCATCGGGACCGAGAAGAAGAACGTGGCCGTCGCGAATGCGGGCGAGCCGTGCCTGGCCCGCCACCCACAAGGTCTCCTGGCCATCGCGGTCCCGGGTGTTGAGAATGCCCTGCACCATGCCGGTGGCGAGCCCTTCCAACGGCCGCGGGGCCCAGTTCTGTCCATCGAACTCAAGAAGAACCGGATGGGTCACCACCGCCATCAGCTTCTCCCGGCCATCGAGGGCCCTTGTAAGGGCGAAGCCTCGGACCGGGTTGTTGGGTCGAACCGACGAATCGGGAATCTCGAAAGCCCTCCACTGACCCTTCCACAGGTGAGCGATGCCGTTGCGAAGGCCGACCCACAATCCCGCCCCGAGTCCGGCTTCGCCACCATCGAAGAAGGCGGTAACGCGATCGAAGGGGAGGCCGTCCGGAAGCGCCATCGGAACGAACCTCGACCCGTCGAAGCGGGCGAGGCCGTTCACGGTTCCCGCGATCAAGACGGGCGAGCCACCGAGGGCTCGAGTTTCGACCAGCGCCAGCACCTCGGCGCTTGGAAGGCCTTCGGCCACCGCGAAGACTGTCCATACGCCTTCCCTGAGGCGCGCTATGCCTCCTCCGCGGGTCGAGAACCAGAGCGATCCATCGACCGCCTGCTGGATGTCGAGAATCCAGTTTGAGGTGCAGCCCTTCGGCATGGGAACCGCGGTCCAGACCTGGCCGTTGTAGCGGGCCGCCCCGTCTTTGGTCCCGATCCACAAGGAGGCATCCTGAGCGAACTCGATCGTCGTGACCGCGTTCTGGGGCAGTCCATCCCGGTCGGTGAAGACCCGCAAAGGAAGACGCCCCGCCGTGGACCAGTCCTCCGCGGTCAGAGGCGAGGGGGGGAGGATGACCAGCAACGCGGCGAAGGCCGCGACGCCCCTAGCGGCGCGGGTGGTCAGTCTCACCCTCCGAAGCCCGAGGCTTCGTCCTGCCGGCGGGCCGCCTCGAGTAGAAGTTCAGTGATGGGCATGGAGATCGCGTCGTCGCCTGCCACCGGACCTTCGACGAACTCGAACTCACCGCGCGTCCAGGTGGTGGCGTGATACACGAGGTACGCGTCGCGCAGGGCCTCCGTGTCGATCATCTCGGCCCCGATCACGGCTCCTTCGCGGAGGAAGAGGACGGCCCGGCCCCTCGGCGAGTTGAGACGCAGGGTTCCGGTTTTCGCTACCGACTCCAGGAGGAACAGGATGGCGGGAAGACCGAGTTTCTCGAGGTCTCCTTTGAACGTGGCCTCGGGAGCGAGACGGCGATCGACCATCTCCTGCAACTCGAGACGACGCGACATCACCCGATTCACGGTGCGCGACAACTCCTGCAGAGCCGAACTCTTGGGGAGATAGTCGTCCGCCCCCAGCGAGAAGCCCTGGAGCGCGTCGTCGGGTGAGTCGAGCGCGGTCAGGAAGATGATGGGGACGAGGGCAGTGCGAGGATGCGAACGCAACGCCCGGGCCAGGGCCCAACCGTCCATCTCCGGCATCCGCACGTCGGTCACCACCAGATCCGGAGGAGAGGCGAGGGCTCTTTCAAGCCCTTCGCGGCCGTCGCCGCCCGTGGTGACCTCGTGTCCCGAAGCGCAAAGGACGGCGCGCGCCAGGTCCCGCGCCTCGGGATCGTCATCGACTAGAAGAATGCGGGTGGGCGTTGCCATCAGGCTTTCTGGTCGGGCGGGCCCGAAAGCGACTGATCGATCGCGACCAGGAGCTTGTCGAAAGGTGTCTTCTTCGAGAGCATCGGCCAACCTCCCACCTGCCCATGACCGGCGTCGCTCTCGGCCAGAGAGATCATGGACGACAGAAAGAGAATGGGAATCCGCCGGCCCGCTTCCCGGTCGCGCAGGGCGGCAGCGAGAGAGCCGCCATCCATGCCCGGCATGTCGATGTCCGAGATGATGAGATCGGGCCGGATCTCGGCCAGCCTTGCGAGAACCTCCCGGGCCCTCAAGACCGCGAAGACCTCGAAGCGCCCGAGGGCCAGGAGGCGCGACTGCAGCAGGTCGAGCACCGCTTCGTCGTCATCAACCAACAGGATCCTGGGGCGGGGTTTCTCGTCGTTCATTTCGTCTCCTTTGGGGGTAGGGGTGGGGGTGTCGTTTCGGTGGAAGCAGGGCCCTGATGGCGAACCTGCTGCAAATAGGTGCGGAGGCTTTTGGCCTGTTCAATGAGCTGGCCCAAGGCCTGGCCTTTCGAAAGACCTTCCTCGATGCCGCGACTCATGGCCCCCGCTTTGGCGAAGCCACACATCTCGAGACCGCCGCGCAATTTGTGAGCCAGCCCGCGTGCCTGTTCGAGGTTGCCTCCTTCGAGGGCCTCCTCCATCTGCCGAGCCTGGTCGCGTCTTGACTCGAGAAATGCGGGGATCATGGGCAGGATGTCGGCGTCGACAATGACCGTCTCTGGCGCGGCTCCACCTTCCGCAGTCGCGAAGACTGCGCCTGCAAGCAGAGCCGACTCGATCGCGGCCAGCACGGCCGCGCGGGTCACCGGTTTCACCAACACAAGGTCACATCCCGCATCCAGGAAGGCTTTGCGCGTTCCTTCATCGTCGTGTGACGACAAGCCGATTAGAAAGCGCGGGTGCGACCTGGAGGGCGGCTCTTCGAAGCGCAGGCGGGCCGCGGCCTTGAATCCGTCGAGCCCTGGCATTTCCGCGTCAAGAAAGATCACGGACGGATCGAAACTTCGAGCCTTCATGATCGCGTCTTCCCCGTCGGTCGCCTGCAGGACTCCTCCGGCCTGTTCCAGGAATCGAGCGAGCACGAAGCGGGTGGGCTCGTCGTCATCGGCGATAAGGACGCGCACGCCGGGCAGCACGCGCCGGCGAATCTCGACGGTTGGAGTCGAGAGTCGGGGCGGCGGCTCGGTCAGAGCCCCCGCCTGCTCCAGGTGGATGGTGACCGTAGTCCCCTGCTCCTCCGAGGTCGACATCTCGATCCGACCCCTCTGCGTCTCCGCCATCAGACGTGCGGAGTAAGTGCCGAGTCCCGTACCGCTCTTCTTTCCCGATGACGAGTATTTCCGGAAGAAGCTCTCCCGCATCGCCTGTGGTACGGCGCCCTGATTACGCACGGCCACGCTTGCCTTGCCCTGCGCGGCTCCGATCTCAACTCGCACACGATCGCCCCTATGCGAGGCCTCCACCGCGTTTTTGACCAGGTTCGCGAGCATTGAGTAACTGAGCAACTCTTCGGCGAGGGCCATCACGGGTTCTAAGGAGCCTTTGAGAATCTCGAACACCACTCCCTTTTCACGAGCAGGGGCGGCGAGGTCCAGGGTCACCCGTTCCACAAGTTCCGCGATATCCACACGCGCGGGATGGAATTCATAGGTGCCCGACTCCATCCGGAACAGGTCGAGCGAGCGATTGACCATGTCCAGAATGCGATAGCCGGCCAACTCCACCGCACGCAGCATGCGCACCTGTTCGTCGTTAAGGCCGGGCGACTCCAGGAGGATCTGGGGAATGGAGATCACGCTGGTGAGCGGGGTCTTGAGGTCGTGCCGGGACAAACGCTCGACGTGCTCTTTCAGGCGAAGGTTCTCGGCCAGGACCTCGGCCTCTTTCTCGAGACGCCGCTGGGCGCCTCGCAGCTCGAGATGGGTGCGCACCCGCGCGCGCACCGTCGGCGGAGAGATCGGCTTGAGAATGTAGTCGACGCCCCCCGCTTCGAATCCGCGTGCTTCATCTTCCACCTCACCCAGCGCGGTGACGAAGATGACGGAGATGTTGCGGGTCGCCTCCTGCGACTTGAGAACGCGGCAGACTTCGAAACCGTTGCGATCCGGCATTTGCACATCGAGAAGAATGAGATCGATGCCGGCGCGAGCGAGCTCAAGGGCTCGGTCGGCCGAGGTCGCGGCGAAGAGTTCGTAAGCTTCGCCGAGGGCCTCGGCGAGGACGTCGATGTTCGCGGCCTGATCGTCAACGATCAGTATCCTGGGGCGGGAAGGGCGCATGGCGGGGCTATTTGATCTCAGCGGCTCCAGGAAAGTTCGGCGAAGTACTTTGGGAACTCGTA
>CAZFQH010000320.1:0-5218 GCA_964520805.1 uncultured Acidobacteriota bacterium
CGCTCGCCGTGCCGGGCTCGCGAAACTTGTACCCTGGGTCGCCGGGCAGGACGTTGTTAGGGTTCATCAGATCTTCGGTGGAGGTGTCGTTGAAGGCGATGATGTTGTTCCAGCTGAGCACCACGTTCTGGCGGTCGATATCGAAGACTCCAAGCGTCACCGTAGCCTTCTTGTTCCAGAAGTTGCCCTTGAGGCCGATCTCCTTGCTGACTCCGGCGATAGGGCCGATGCGCACGCGATCAAAGGTGTTGGCCGCCTGGAATCGGAACGACTCTGAATAGATGGTGTAGAGATTGATGTCCTTGGTGAGCCCGAAGGTCACTCCGCCGGTCAGGGAGGTGTTGGATAGGTGCAGGGCGGGGACCTCCACGTAATCACCCTGAAGCGCGCCCCTCTTGCTGGGTGGATCGATGTCCTCGTTGAACCGGCCTTCCTTGCGTGTGGCGATGTACTCGTGGGTCCGGCCGACATCGGTGCGTACGCCGAAGAGCGAGTGCAGTCGGCCGTCGAAGTACCGGCCGCTGGCCAGCAGGGAGCCCGCGTAGTTCTGGCGCCATTCCGTGCCGTCCGCGGCACTCGTGCCCGAGGCGAAGAACTTGAGCGGCACCATATTGACCGCGCTGGTGACCGGCAGGCTTTTGGGGGAGACCTTGTCGAACAGTCCCCGCGAGTAGAAGGCCGGGTCGTCGAGGTAGAGCCGGAGCCGGCCCCGGTCCGCGGTGGTGTTGATCGCGGCGGCGGTTCCGCCCAGGCGCGGTGCGACGTTGAAGTACTGATAACGGATGTTCAGGGCCTGGTCCTCGCGATACTCCGCGCTCGCGATCAGGGTCTGCTCCATCCATCCGAATCGGTCCAGTTTGTAGACGGCCGAGCCGCGAAGCGCATTGACCCGGTTGCCGAAATGCTTGCGGTCGAGCGAGGAATCGATGTACGGCCGGCCGCTCACGTCCACGCTGATGGTCTGGTCGAAGAAGTTGTCGTTGCGCTGCTCGTCCTGATACTGGTAGCTGTAGGCGAGATCGAAACTGACCGGCCCGACCACCCGCTCCACCGTGGCCGAAATGGCGTGGAAGGGCCGCGAGTGATTGTCGAAGGAGCCGCGGATGTTGTAGCTCATTGGGAACCCGTTGATCCGCCGGCTGCCGACGACGCCACCGAGAGCGTTGCGCAGTTGCACGTCGAAGAAACTGCCCTCAACCAGCGACGGAGACCCGCCGGCGGGGCCGTTGGCGGCGACGCGGTCGATGGCGGGCAGGCCGGCCTGGGAGATCCATACTCCATCCGACGTGTAGTAGGTTCCCGCGGTGCCGAAGCCGAGGCCGCGTGCGGATTGCTCCCGCACGAAAATGCCTGCGAAACCTCGTGCGCTTGAATAATCTCCGAGCTCGGCCTCGACCCGGATTGAGGTGTTCTTGTCCGGCTGCCAGACCGTCGCGATCGTCCCGCCGTCGAATTTATAGCCGGACGCGTCCTGGAACGTCTTGTCCTCGCGGGTAATGGCGTTCAAGCGCAGGGATAGTCCGGGACGGAGCCTCCGGTTGATATCGACCTTGGTCCGGCGGCCGCCGTTGCTGTTGTAAGAGCCCACAAGTTCCCCGAAGTTCTGGGGAAGCGGCCGCTTGGTGAAGACGGCGGCATTGCCGCCCGGCTCGACGTCGCCGAAGACGAGCGAGTTGGATCCCTTGCCGAAGTCGATCCGCTCCACGTTGTAGGTATCGGTTGGGATGTACCACCGGAAGAAGTTGCGGGTGGGGTTGTTGCCCTGGGCGAGGCCGCGAAAGGCGAAGTTCCCTTTCTCGTTGTCGTTCTCCATGATCGGCGCGGCGTAAACATTCGAGACGAATCCCGCCACCTGGTCGGCGTTGTGCAGTCCGAGGTCTTCGACGAAGTCGGCGGTGATCGCGTCAATGTTCACCGGCACGTCCTTGAGCGCCTGCTTAGTGCGCGAGGCGGTCAGGGTTTCGTTGGCCGACCATCCGGAGTCCACGATCACGCTCTCTTGCAGGCCGCCGATCTCCAGTGTGGCCTTGACCTCGACGGGCGCATCCGCGGTCACCCTCACCTCCCTGACCACGGCGTTCCTGAAGCCCGGGAGAGCGACGGTCACGGAGTAGGTTCCGGCGGGCAGCGTCTTGATGGTGAAGATCCCCTGGCCGTTGGTGACGGCCTCGAAGGTGGCGCCCGTCGCTTTGTTTCGAGCCACGGCGGTAGCGCCAGGAGCGGGCCCGCCGGACGAGTCGACGACCAAGCCGGCAAGCGAGCCGGTGGCGCCATCTCCTTGCGCAAACAAAGAGCTGGCGGCGAGCAGCAGAACAAGGAGGGCGAGGAATCGGATCTTCATAACAGCTCCTGACTAACGTGTATGGGACTGGGGCGAGAGCGCGGCCGTCGGTGCGGCCACCGCCGGGAGGAGGGAAAACTGGGTGAAACGCAGCCCTCGGCTGGCGAGACGGTCGAGGTTGGGCGTTGTCGCCAGCCAGCGTGTCCTGAACTTCATCCGGGCCTCAGGGTCACCGCGAGGACTTCGCCGCGGGCGGAAGAGCCCCGCGGTAGCCCTGTTGAAGCTGGGCGATCAGGCGGGCGACCGTGGTTGTTTGGTCGGGGTGTTTCGCCACGTTGGTGTTTTCCTGCGGGTCGGTCTGATGATCGTAGAGTTCCAACCCGGCCACCTTCGAGTGGTCGTCACGGTGGACCCACTGCGTGAGGCGGTAGCGGTCGGTCCGCATGGAATAGCCCATCAAGGCCACTCCACCGGTCGAGTTGTTCGCGGAGCGCGGATACTGGCTGAACGCCGCCTGCTTCCACGGACGTTTCGGGTCGTCGAGTACCGGCTTGAAGCTCAGACCTTCGAGGTGGGAGGGCAGGGGCAGCCCCGCGAGTTCAGTCACGGTCGGGTAGACATCCACGAATTCGACGAGGGATGAGGTGCTTTCGCCCGCGTGCTTCATGCCCGGCGCGGAGAGAAGGAGCGGGGCATGGGTGTCACTCTCGGTGTTCGTGTGCTTGGCCCACGCGTCGTGTTCGCCGAGCTTCCAGCCATGGTCGCCCACCAGGACCACGATGGTGTTCTTCCGAAGGTCGAGGCGATCGAGTTCGTCCAGGACTCTCCCGATCTGGGCATCGGTGTAACTGATGGCGGCGTAGTACCCGTGCTTGAGGGTGCGGGCCAGATCGTCGGGAATCGAGGACTCGGGGATTCCGTGGTAATTGCGCAACTCCCCCCCGGGGAGGATCGCGTAAGCCGGGGCATCCTTGGGACGGAACTTGTTGGTCGCGAGCTGGATCTTCGCGGGATCGTACAGGTCCCAGTACTTCTTGGGAGAGATGAAAGGAAGATGGGGTTTGATGAACCCGAGCGCCAGGAAGAACGGCTCGGGCTTCTTGCCGAGGTCGCGCAGCGTGGAAATCGCGAGTTCGGCCACCTTTCCGTCGGTGAACGTATTGTCTGGAACGTCCGCCCCTTCGAAGGCCGGGCCGCGTGAGTTGAGCCCGGTCGACGGGGGACCGTCCGCGGCGGAAGCCTTCTCTCCTTCCGCGTTTGCGTTCCCGCCCCTCTGGCGTTCATCGAGCTTCACGTTCTCGGGAAGCGCGTACTTGACCGCCTTCGGAGTCTGCCAGGGGACAGACCAAGTGGGAGCATCATCGTAGCCGCCGTGGTAGAGCTTGCCCATTCCTTGAACGAAGTACCCGTTGTTCTTGAAATGCTGGCCGAGGGTCACCACCGAAGGCATGGCGGCGCGGAAGTGCGTGACGAGGTCCCAGACCTTAGTGGTGTCCGGACGCGCCCCGGTCATGAGGCTGGTACGCGAGGGTGAGCAGACCGCCTGCTGGACATAGGCGCGGTCGAACCTCATTCCCGATTTGGCCAGCCGGTCGATGTTGGGGCTATTGATGTGGCCCGCTCCGTAGGCACCCAGCTCCGGACGCAAGTCGTCGATGATGATGAAGACGACATTGGGGCGTTTCGCGTCGGCCCCTCGAGCACTCATCGCCGGAGTGACGAGCAGGGCGACCAGGAAAGCCAGGGTCTTCAGTCGCATTCGTGTTGCGTTCATGATGGATCGGTCGTTTCCTTCTGTCTTGGTGACGGACGGGCTGTCTTGGTGACGGATGGGGCTGTCTTGGTGTTACTGATGGGGCCGGCGCGTGATGGCCCCGAGTTGCCATCGGTCACCCGGGTCGCTCTGCGGCAGATACTTGAGATAGACCGCGCGTAAGGCTGGATCATCGCGATGCTTCAGGAACTCCGCCAACAGGGGCCTGATCTGCGACCGGTCCCCGGCTTCGATGTCCCTTTTCGGCCAGGGCTTCGAGGCGTCGAGGTACGGCGCGAGGTGGAGAAGGGCGGTCAGGAGGCCGCGACCGTCTTTGGTTTGGAAGCTCCACCAATCCACTCCGACCCGGTCAGCGAGGCGGGCGCAGTCGAACAGCGCCTCGAGGTTGAAAAGCGAGTAGCCAAGAGACTTGGTCCGCGCCATCTCAAGGGGTTGGGATCCATCGGGCGCGATCTGCGCGGCGATGCGCCTGGTCAGTCCGCGAGTGAGAATCTCCCGGGCGTCGTCGTTGCGGCCGAGCACGAGAGCCAGGTGGGCGGTCTGCGCGTCATACCAGGATCCGTGGTTGTTCAAGGCATTCGCCTCGTCCCGGCCATTCGAGCTGGTGGTGAGCCACGCGTAGAACTTCGCCAGCCACTCTTGAAACGCTGCCTTGTCCGCAGGTCCCCACGCGGGCGACCCCGCAAGTAGCGCCAGGCCCTCGTTTACCGCGGTCAGCCGCCGGGACTCAATGATCCCGATGCCGCGCCCCGGGGTGACGCCGGGTATGGCCTGGGCGTGCTGGAGATTGGGGTTCATGGCAGTTTTGGCATTGAGGAACCAGACGCGGGTCAGCTCCGCCGCCTTCCGCGCGAAGCGCTCGTCGCCGGTGAACCAGTACGCGAGGCCAAGGGTTTCCACTGACTCGCAGATCCGGGTAAGCGCGTTGTCGTCCGTTCCGGTGTCGCTCTCGGGGTTGATCTCGCCGTCGCGACGGATGTAGGGGAGGCCGCCGGGCTTCGACGGATCGGGCCACCAGTAGGGCCCGTAGCTGAAGTAGTCGTGCTTGTCGCCGCTTGCCGGAACCAGCGATTTGTCCATCACGGACAGGGGCTTAACTTTGAGGGCCTGTTCGGCATCCTTGACCAACCGAATTCGCGCCGGCTGAAGCGTGGCGTCGCCTT
>CAZFQH010000321.1:0-5211 GCA_964520805.1 uncultured Acidobacteriota bacterium
TCACCACGGACTGCCAGGGGCGTGCGGTGCAACCGCCACTAAAGGCCGTCCTACGCCTTTCGTTCGCCGAAGATGGCGGTACCAACTCGGATGATCGTGGCTCCCTCTTCGATCGCCGCCTCGAAGTCGTGGCTCATTCCCATCGAAAGGTCCGATCCCTTCAGCAGGCCCTTCGTGACCGCCTGATCCCGCAAGGCACGGAGACGCGCGAAGTAGGGGCGAACCTCGTTCGGATCATCGAGAAAGGGCGGTATCGCCATCAAGCCTTCAACGAGGAGTCCCGAAACCGCGGTCAGCCTCTCGAGCGCCGGAAAAAGCTCGGACTCCGGCACCCCCGACTTCGTGGCTTCCCCGGCGAGATCCACCTGAACCAGAACCGGCATCACCCGACCCGACTCGTCCGCCACGCGACCGATACGCGCACCCAGGTCGGCGGAATCGACGGACTGGATGCGACAGACCGCAGCCATCGCCTTCCTGACCTTGTTCGATTGAAGGGCGCCGATCAACTCGAGTTTCAGCGGATCTTTATCGCCGATCAGTCGGGCCAGCAGGCCGCTCTTTTCCTCGGCCTCCTGAACCCGGTTCTCCCCGAACGATCTCTGCCCGGCGGCATAGGCCTGCTCGATGGCGGTGACCGGATGAAACTTGCTGACCGCGATCAGGGTGATCGTCGAAGGGTCTCGCCCCGCGCGCCGAGCGGCGTCCGCTATTCGGGCGCGGATGCCGCTAAGGCGGGCGGGGAGGTCCAAGAGGGAGAAGGTAAAACGGGGCTTGGAGGTGGTGCTACTTCTTCTTGAGGGCGGCGATGAGGCCGAGCGCGGTGGCCTTGTTCTGCTCGCTCTTCGGATCCATCGAGAGGTACTTCTCGAGGCGCGCCACACATTCGTCGGCCTTTCCCGCGTTAAGGGCGGCGGTGCCAAGGTAGTACTGAACCTCCACGTGGGTGGGGTCGGCCTTCTCGACCTTGGCGAAGGCTTCGGCGGCTTCCGCGTTCTTCCCACTGTTGAGAAGGGCGAGGCCCAAATTGAAGAGCTGACGCGGATCGGTGGAGCCCGCACCCGCGGACATCACCTCAACCGCCTTGTCCTTGAGGCCCTGGGCGGTATAGATATTCGAAAGCAGGACGCGAGCGTCGCTGTAATCGGCCTTCACTTCAAGCGCGCGCTGGAGACTGGCCTCGGCGGCCGGGTAGTCTTTCTTCTGGTACAAGGCGAAGGCCTTGTTGTAGTGGGCCTCGGCGAGCGACGGATTCTTCAGGATCATGGCATCGAAGGCGGCGATGGCGCCGTCATAGTCCGCAGCCTGGAGCAGGGCCACCGCGGCCCCGAAGGATTTCTGGATATCTTCCGCCCCGGATAGGGTCGCCGCCGCCGCTTTCGCCAAGACCAGCTTCACGTCGGGCAGGGCCGTGGCATCGCCCAGAGCCACGCGATACGGCGAGGCGAAGACCTGGAAGCCTTCCCTGGTGTAGGTGAACTTCCAGTTGCCGGGGCGCATGCCGATCTGCATGAACTCGCCCTTCTTGTTGGTCTTGGACTCGAACTTCAAGGTGACGCCGCCCTGGAACTCCATCACCACGGCCACGGCATCGAGTGGCGCGCCTTTGTCATCGAAAATTTTGCCGCGCACACCACCGGACTGGGCAGAGGCAAGGGAGGCTGAGACCAGCAGGGTCGCGAGGGCCAAAAAGGGACGCTTCATGATGATTGATTCTCCTGTTCGGTTCTTTGGACGAGAACGGGGTTAGTTTAGCCGGGCTTGTAGAGGATGGGGTCTTTCGCCCCCGCGCGCTCAAAGGCGCTCAAGCGCAGCCGGCAGCTCTCGCATTCCCCGCACGCCTCGTCGTTCGCTTCGTAGCACGACCAGGTGTGGGCAAACGGCACCTCGAGGGCCAGTCCGTGCCCGATGATCTCCGCCTTGCTCATGGCGATCACCGGGGTCTCTATCGAGATGCGGGTATCGCTCCTTGTGCCGAGCCGGATGGCCTCGGTGAAAGCGGCGAAGAACTCCGGGCGACAGTCGGGATAACCCGACGAGTCGGCCTCCACGGCTCCCACGAAAACCGCGCGCGCCCCAAGGACCTCGGCCCAACTCGTGGCGGCCGCGAGCAGGTGAGCGTTCCGGAAAGGGACGTAGGAGGTTGGAACCACGCCCTCTTCGGGCTCGCCGTGGCGAACCTCGATCGAGCGGTCGGTGAGGGAGCTGCCCCCGATCTGCCGAAGGGAAGTGAAATCCACCACGAGCCTGAGGTGGGGTGGAGCGCCGAAGTGGTTGGCGAGGAGTTCGTAGCAGGAGAGTTCGCGGGCTTCGGTCCGCTGGCCGTAGTTCGCGTGAAGGAGAGCGAGGTCGTGGGTTTGCCCGGCGAGGGCCGCAGTCACGGCAGAGTCCATGCCGCCCGAGAGGCAAACCACGGCGAGGGGCCTTCGTCCGGTCATTGAGCCACCGCCCCCGCGGGTTGAGGCAGTTCGGCCGACGCCTGGTTGTCGCGCTCAAACTTCGCGCGCGCCCAGTTGAAATAAGGAAGCGAAAGCGCGGACAGCACCGTGGCGGTTCCAAACGCCACGCTGAATCCGAACCGGTGAACGAGGACCCCGGAGAGGATCGAACCCGTGCCGATACCCACGTCGAAGGCAGCGAGAATTCCGCCAAACGCCCCGCCCCGGCTTCGCTCGCCCACTCGGCCCATGATGTAGGCGGTGAAGGCGGGGTGGCAGTTCCCGTAAGCGATGCCGAAGATCATGGCCGCCGCCACCATCATCCATTGGGTGGTGGAGAAAGACAGGAGGGCGAGGCCCACGGGGATCATGGAAACGAACCACTTGAACATCCGGGCATGCCCCAGCCGGTCTAGGAACGGGGACAGAATCGGGCGCGACAGGAACGTGGTGAGCGCCATCGTGGTGAGGAAGACTTCGCGCGGCGCAATCCCGCGAGCTTCGGCGGCGAGGGCCGCGAACGAAGTGACTGCGCCGAAGGCAAAGGAATACAAGAAGAGGGCAAGCGAGATGCGAAGCACGCTGAAATTGAGCGACGCGGTGAGTTCCCGCGTGGTCGGCCAGCCGGGGGTGCCCGAATGACTCTCATGAATCGACCAGGCGATGAACGCCATCACCACATTCATCGCGGCCACCGAGAGACACAGGGTGAGCCAGCCGTGTTTATAGATCGCGAAGCCCAGGCTCGGCGCAATCGTCACCGCGAGGAGGGAGGACATACCCCAGTAGCCAAGCCCTTCGGCGCGCCGGCTCGCGGGGATGACGCTCGTGGCATGGGCGGACGATGCGAGCAGAAGGCCCGACCAGAAGATCCCATGCAGGGTGACGAAGAAGAGTCGCGGGCCACTGGGCAGAAGGCCGTAGAGCAGCACGCAGACAATGATGGCGAAAGCACAGATCAGGAGCTGACGGCGGCGGCCGATGTGATCGGAAAGCGCTCCGGTGAAGAGCGCAGACAAGCCCGAGGAATACGTCAGCAGACCCAGGAAGAGGCCAGCGTCGGTCTCGGTGCCTCCTTCCGCAAGTACCTGGAAGGGCACCACGGGCAGCAGCATGAACAACGACACGAACACCGTGAACGAAAACGCCCACATGGCCAGGAAGGGGCCGGTGAAAAGAGGCGCTTTGGCAGCGGGGGTGCTCATACGAAGCAAGCCGCGAACGTTAGTCGAAAATGGTCTGTAACGCTTCGTCGAGGGAGCGGACGGCGTGGACCTTGAGCGATGAGGGGAAATCGGTAGCCGGAATGATGCCTCCGGCGGCCGGGATGACGCATCGTTCGAAACCCATCTGCGCCACTTCGCGCAGGCGCAGTGCCGCCTGGCCCGCCGATCTCAATTCGCCGCCCAGGCCGATCTCGCCGAACATCGCGACCTTCTCCGGCACCGCCTTGTTGGTGAACGACGATATGACCGCGGCCGCGATGCCAAGATCGACCGCGGGCTCTTCCACCTCAAGCCCGCCCACCACGCTCACATGAACGTCCTGATCGGCGAGCGGGTAACCTGCGCGCTTTTCGAGCACGGCGAGCAGCAGCGAAGTGCGATCGCGGTCGAGGCCCAAGGCCATGCGCCGCGGCGAGCCGAAAGACGCGCTGGTCACCAGGGCCTGAACTTCGACCAGCATGGTGCGGGTGCCTTCGACCGTGGCCACCACGGATGATCCCGGCGACCCCGGCAGACGTTCGGAGAGGAACAAGGCCGAAGGGTTCGAGACCGGTATCAGACCGGCGCCGGTCATCTCGAAGACACCCAGTTCGCTGACCGAACCAAAACGGTTCTTCACCGCACGGACCACGCGATGGTGGTGGTTTTTCTGGCCCTCGAAGTAGAGGACGGTGTCGACGATGTGTTCAAGCGACTTGGGACCGGCGAGCGACCCGTCCTTAGTGACGTGGCCGATGATGAAGGTGGTGATGCCCCGGGCCTTGGCCAGGAAGAGAAGCTGGGTCGCGACCTCGCGCACCTGCGAAATCGAGCCGGGCGCGGAGGCGAACTTCGACGAATAGATGGTCTGAACGGAGTCGATGACCAGCGACTGCGGCTTCAGCACATCGACCTGATCGAGGACGTTCTCGAGCGACGTCTCGGACATCAGGAAGAGGGCACCGCCCGCAAGGCCAAGCCGGTCGCCGCGCAGCTTGATCTGCCGTTCGGATTCTTCGCCGGAGACGTAGAGCACCGCCCCGCCGGTGCGGGCGAGGAGTTGCGCCACCTGAAGAAGAAGCGTGCTTTTGCCGATGCCGGGCTCGCCACCGATCAGGACCAGCGACCCGGGTACCACTCCTCCGCCCAGCACGCGATCGAACTCGCCAATGCCCGAGGGGAAACGCGGCGCGTCGCCCGCATCGACCATGTCGTAGGGCTTGGGGCGGGCCAGGGTTTCGGAAAGTACGCGCTGCTGCTTGGCGGCTTTGGCGCTTTGGATTTCTTCGCGCTCTTCGACGAAGGTGTTCCAGTCGCCGCATTCGGGACAGCGGCCCAGCCACTTGGAGCTTTGAAAGCCGCAGGCCTGGCACGCGAAGACGGATCTGAATTTGGTCACTTAGGTCAGAGAATCCGATCCACAAATTGTTGAGCACTGAGGACTTCGATCCCGTGAGGGGCGACTTGCCGGAAGTTCTTGAGGTTGCCGGTCACCAGGACCCCGCAGCGGCTACTGGCCGCGACCTGCGCCAGATGGGCGTCGTAGACGAGTCCGCCAACTATGTCGG
>CAZFQH010000322.1:0-5186 GCA_964520805.1 uncultured Acidobacteriota bacterium
GGGGTGGGCAGGGCCTTTGACACTCCGCCCCCCGGGGTGAGGCCTTCGATTTTGTCGCCTTGCAGGGTTGATCCGTAGGTGAGGGGCTCGGGGGTGGGCGAGGACACCGGCTCGTCGGGAACGCGATCATCGATGTCACGCACTGTGGGTTCGGGAGAGGAGTCGACGTTTCTTCCCACCATCACTCCGGCCAGGAAGGCCGCGGAAAGTGCGATGACCAGGAATACAAAGTAGACAATGAGCTGCTTCGAACTCACCGGTATGTTGTATTGCGTTTCGCCTTCAGCCACCAGAACGTTCCTTTCACCGCACTTCCCCCGACCGAAGGTCTGGGGAAGAACTCACCGCCAAGCTTAAAGCCCGTCCCGGATAAAGCCGGAGACGACCGCCTCTTCTTCGAGCCCATAGTTCTGGCGGATCAGGAACTGCATGGCGTAAACGAGTTCGGACAGGCCGGTCGAAACCAGCATCTTCCGGTTCTCGAGGGTTTCATCCCGGAGGTTCGCGTAGATCCGATCGGGGTCGACGCGGCCTGAACTCTTCAAAGTGACCCCGACAAACAGGGCTCCAAAGTTCGGCGCGATTTCCGAAACCGCCAGTTCGGCGAAGGCGTCAGCACCCGGACCCGGCCTCGAATCGACGTACGAGAAAATCCGCTCGAACAGCCGGTTGAACCGGTCGACGATCTGCCCCACCTCGACCTTGTCGGTGACCTCGTCGGCCGCCGCCACCGATCGTTCGATGTCGCGGCTTTCCGCCCTCTGGATGAGGCCCAGAACCAGCAGCATCCACAACGTTCGGCAGGTTTCAAAGCTCGTCCCAAAAGAAAGATCGGAAACCTGTTCCACCGTGAGCCGCCCGTTTACCCTGGACAGGACGGTCTGTTCGTCCTCCTCGAGTTCCACCTTAAGGTGCCAGGTCTCCACCTCGGGCACGCGGACGAAGACGGTTTCCAGGCTCTGGATGCCCGCGAAAACGCGGCTCCAGCAGCGCAGGCGGCGCATTCCCTGGGCAATGACCTCGTCCGAGGAGAGGTTCAGCGGTACGAACTCGGACTCGTCCACATCCCCGATCGACATCTCGTAGGTGCCCGCGGTCCAGTTGAACAGGTCGAAGAGCATCAGCTTCGCCTGGTTGGTGATCGCGGGAATGAGATCTTCCGGGTCGAGGGCCGAGATCTCCACCAGGATGGTGCCGAGTTTCTTTCCCGGGCGGATCAGCTTCGAGGCCTCGACGAATTGTCGTGCGGTGATCCGGCCATCGATCAGCAGAATCTCGCCGAGCCTCTCATCGGGGTCGTTGCTGATGATCTGGACGATGCGGCCCCGCGACACGAAGAGGCGCTTGGTGAAAACGCCGTTGCCGAAGGACAAGACGCCGCTCTCGCCGCTTTGCAGGATTGTCCTCAGGATCTTCGGGGTGCCGCTCGTGCGGATATCGCCGCGAAAGGTCAAATCCGACTCGTCCGAAACCAGCAGATCGCTGTTTGGTTCAGTCGAGGGATCCTGCATTGCAAGGGCAATGCTGAAGCACGCGAAGCGGTCTTGTCAATGAGCCTCGCGCCGAGGCCGCCATGGTGTTCCCCAAGGGCTCCGCAGACCCGTTTGCTAACATCCGAAGAAGCATGATTGGCAGTCTCGGCGGCCCGGAGCTAATACTCATCTTTATCGTGGGCCTGGTGGTCTTCGGTCCCCGCAAGCTGCCGGAAATCGGGAAGAGCATCGGCAGGATGATCGGCGAGTTCAAGCGGGCTTCCGCCGACTTCCAGCGGACGGTCGAGGACGAAGTCGAAACCGAGAAGCTGCGCAAGGAAATCGCGTCGGCGGAATACCCCAGCTCGACGACTCCGGCCCCGGTGATCGCCCCGGCATTCGCAACAACCGCTCCGATCATCCGCGAGGCTGAAGGCTCGGTACCGGTGTCCCGATTGCTCCCGAGCCCCGACCCGGCTCCAGACCCGGTCGGCGACGAAGTCGACGGCACCGCGTCCGCCACGGACGTCAAAAACACTCCGGCCTAGACCCGTCGCCGAAGAGCCCTTAGACCGCCGACGTCTTCCGAAGACAAGTTCCTTGGCAGAGCCACAAGAAGATCCCGAGGCCCGAATGTCGTTCCTCGACCACCTCGAGGAGCTTCGGTCGCGTCTGGTCAAGTCGGTGATCGCCCTGGGCATCGGTTTCGGCATCGCCTGGAGTTACCACCAGGAGATCTTTCATTTCATGGTGGCGCCTCTGCGGGCGGCCTACCCGGGGCTCGAGCTCATCGCCACCTCGCCGACCGAGACGTTGATGCTCTATATGAAGATGGCGTTCTTCGTGGGCATCTTCATCACGGCTCCGTTCCTGCTGTATCAGGTGTGGGCCTTCATAGCACCGGGCCTGTACTCGAACGAGAAGTCCTACGCCATACCGTTCATCTTCTTCGGCACCCTTTTCTTCGTGAGCGGCGCTGCCTTCGGCCACTACTACCTGTTTCCCCTGTCCTTCAGTTTTTTGGGGTCGTTCGGCGGCGACGACATCAAGTTCATGCCCAGGGTGAGCGAGTACTACAGTTTCTACTCCTGGTTTCTTCTCGCTCTGGGCATCGTTTTCCAGGTCCCCGTGGTCATCTTCGTCCTCGCCCGCATCGGCCTCGTCAACGCGCGTTTCCTCCTGAAACACTTCAAGTGGGCGGTCCTCCTCTCGTTCATCGTCGCCGCCGTGGTCACACCCACGCCGGACATAGTGACCCAGACCCTCCTGGCTCTGCCCATGATCGGGCTCTATCTCCTGGGCGTGGTGGTGGCCGCGTTCTTCGGCAAGAAGCGGGATGTTCCCGCCTCTCTCGTCACCCGCGACTGATCCAACGTGCCGATCGTCGCTTCGCGCGGGACCGAGATCCGGAAGCTCCTCGGGGATCTCTCCGATCCCAGGCAACGGGCGGGCGCGATCCTGCGGTTGCGGACGATCGGTTCCCGGGTCGTGCCGCACGTTGCCGATGAACTCGGACGCCTCGATGCCGTCGCCAGATCGTCGTTGCTCGAGGCTCTGGATGACGTGAACACCGCGGAGGGTCGCGCCCTGAAGCGCCGGTTGGCGCGGACGGTGGTGAAACCGTAGGGGCGCCCACCCTGAACTCGTTCGCTGTTGGGGGGCCGCGGCCCTCGTGGGCGCCCTCGCGGCCAGCGCAACCTGCGTTCAGGGCGGCCGCCCCTACATTTGTCGGATCAAAACGGGCCTTCCCGCCCCGTCTTGCCGCAGCCGCGCGAATCTCTGCGGATCTGAAACCGTAGGGGCAGGCCTTGTGCCTGCCCTATTTCCCGACCGGTCCTAGTACGCCTGGGCGAAGTAGGCGATCTTTCCTTCAGTGCCGCAGCGAATACAGGCACGCGCTTCGTCACGCTTCAGGGGGAAACAACGAACGGTGGCCTTGGTCTCTTCCTTGATCTTGGCTTCGCAGGCCGCGTCCGAGCAGACGCCGGCGAGCAGGAAGCCGCGCTTCGTGGCCATGACTTCCTTGAAAGCCTCGTAATTCGCCGGTTCCGAGGTGTTGTCGTCGCGAAACTTCCGCGCGCGGTCCAGAAGATTCTTCTGAATCGCGTCGAGGCGGGCTTTCACGCTGTCGCCAAGACCCTGGAGCGGCACAAACTCCTTCTCACGGGTATCGCGGCGCACGAGAACGCACGAATCCTTCTCGATGTCCTTCGGACCCAGCTCCATGCGAATGGGCACACCGCGCATCTCCCAGTCGGCGTACTTGAAGCCGGTCTGATGGTTGTCGCGGTCGTCCAGGTGGACGCGGATCCCACTGGCGGTGAGTTCGGCGGCGAGCGCGCGCGCTTTGGGCAGCACCGCCTCGTTCCAGTCGCCCTTGCGGGGCGGAATCGGGACGATCACTACCTGGTAGGGTGCCACCTTCGGCGGAATGACCAGCCCCCGATCGTCGCCGTGGGTCATGATGAGGCCGCCGATCAGCCGTGTCGACACCCCCCAGGACGTCGACCAGGGCCGAGCACGCTGCTGGTTCTGATCCACGAACTCGATCTCGTAGGCCTTGGCGAAATGCTGGCCCAGGTTATGCGACGTGCCCGCCTGAAGGGCTTTTCCGTCACCCATCAAGGCCTCGATGGCATAGGTCCGCGCCGCCCCCGCGAACTTCTCGGAATCGCTCTTCGGGCCGAAGTGAACGGGCATGGCCAGGACGTCCTCGGCCACCTCGCGGTACATCTCGAGAATATCGAGAGTTTCCTTCTGCGCCTCTTCCGCGGTCGCGTGGAGAGTGTGACCCTCCTGCCACAGGAACTCCGTGGTCCGCAGGAAGGGACGCGTCACCTTCTCCCAGCGCACCACGTTGCACCACTGGTTCAGAAGAATGGGCAGGTCGCGCCACGACTTGACCCACTTCGCGTACATCGAGCAGATCATCGCTTCCGAAGTGGGACGGATGGCTAGCGGCTCCTCGAGTTCCTCGCCGCCGCCGATGGTCACCCAGGCGCATTCGGGGGAAAAGCCCTCGACGTGCTCTTTCTCCTTCTCGAGGAAGCTCTTCGGAATGAGCAACGGGAAGTAGGCGTTCTTGTGGCCAAGCGCCTTGATCCTGCGGTCGGTCTCGGCCTGAAGGTTTTCCCAGATCGCAAAGCCGTAAGGACGGATGACCATGCAACCCTTGACCGGCCCGTAGTCGGCAAGCTCGGCCTTGAGGACGACATCCAGATACCACTGGGAGAAGTCGACCGAGGGCGGGGTGATTTCCTTTAGCGTGCGTTCTTCCATGGTTCTCCTGGCGGGCAGCCACAAGGGCTGCCCCTACGGTGATAGCGGCAACAAGGGCCGCCTCTGCGGTGAAAGCGGCGACAAGGGCTGCCCCTGCGGTGATAGCAGCCACAAGGGCGGCCTCTACGGTGATAGCAGCCACAAGGCCGCTCCTACGGTGATAGCGGCCACGGGGCCGCCGCTACGAGTGCTGGCTGGGTTTCTTGGGAAAGAGAAGTGATCCGCCGATGGCGAGGGCGAGAACGGTGAGGATGAAAGCGAGCGAGAGGGAGATCGGAAAATGCCCGTCCCACATCTTGTTCAGAATCGTCATCTTAAGGCCAACGAAAATCAAGACGACCCCGAGGCCGTACTTGAGGAGGTGGAACAGATCCACCGCCTCGGCGAGCAGGAAGTAGAGGTTCCGGAGCCCAAGAATCGCGAACATGTTCGAGG
>CAZFQH010000323.1:0-1242 GCA_964520805.1 uncultured Acidobacteriota bacterium
GAAGAAGGGATTGCGGACGAGCACCCCGCCCATCGCCTTGCCCTTCACCGTCACGGGTCCGATCGGAAGGCCGAGCAGTTTCGCCGTGAGGTCGAAGTGAAGCTGATGGAACCCCTCCTGCTCCCCGCGGATCAGGAACTCGGCCTGTCCTTGTGCGGCTGGGGGGAGTTCGTCCACGTCATCGCTGGTGCCCTGTTCCTCGTCGGGCCCAAGGCCACGCACGACGGCGTCGAGAGGCTGGGTGATGACCTGCCCATCCCTTTCGAGCTGGGGCAGGGCCAGCGGATCGTCGAGGGTGCCAAGTTGGAGATCGGCGCCGGGCGGGAGTTTCAGCTTCGCCTGAATGTCGCGGACATTGAGACCCGATCCCACAGGTGCTCCGTTCGACACGTACAACTGCGCGGAGAAGAATTGCTTCAAGTAGCCAACGTTGCCGGGAATCACCAGAACTGCCGGAATGGTGATCGGTTTGACCACACCGGTCGGCGTCGTGTACTTGATCTCTTCTCGCTCGCCGTTGGGCCCAACCGCCTCGAGCAGCAGCGGCATGATGGTGGGCAACTGGATACCGCTTCGGTCGGGCGCTGCGGGCGGCGAGAGGGGCTGCGGAACCGCCACGCCCTGCCGGTCGAACACCACCGGGAACTTGATGTCGATGGTCTTCGAATCAAGTTTGAATCCCATCGTGAACTCGAACCCAAGGTAGTCGTCGCTGTCGAGGACGATCCCCTTGCCCCGAATTTCGTCCAGGGTCAGCGCTCGCGTTTTCACCTGAGTCACGAGGATCTGGTCGATAACCTTGAGGGGTACCGAGGAGGGCTCGACGTCGAGGACCGTCCGCCCATTCGCAACAATGCGAAGGTTCGAAAGCCGATAGTTCCCCGCGATTGCGATGGGGGGAATGGGAAGGACCAGGGGGTCGACCGGAAGGTCCTCGCCAGGCTGGAGTGCCGGGAGCGCTACCGGCTGAGAGAACCCCGGTCCCGATACTTCGCCCTGAACCGCGAAGTTGGGCCCGAGGAACCGCGCGAGATCTGCTATCCCCAGATTCACGCCTCCGGCGCGCACCAGGATTCGGATTCCGCCGGGAGTGTGCTTCGGAACCACGGGCTCTGCGTTCTCGACGGTGGCGGACACGCCGGAGAGCCGCAACTCCATTTCGCCGATCTTGCGGTACTGGGCCTCCGAGGGCGTCGCTCCGAGGAGCAGGAGCATCGTAAAGGCGGCCAGCATCCCGCGAGG
>CAZFQH010000323.1:1252-1596 GCA_964520805.1 uncultured Acidobacteriota bacterium
TCGACCGCAAAGGGTGTTGCCCGGTCGATCGGTCTCGGGCGGCCCGGGGTCGATCTCGGGCACAAGGCTCCCCCCGACGTCCGCAGATTTCGCCTCGATTTGAAGTTGTCCGCCCGGCAAACTAACGCCCCTGACTGACGCCTACCCCGCGTCATGGGTTGGAAGAGTGCGCGGACACTAAGGGCGACGCGAACGCATGTCAAGGGGGGGGATACAATTTGTTCTCGGTCCCGCCCAGAGTTTAGGGCGAGTGCCTGGCAGAAATTCACGAGGGCAGTCCGACGGTCCTCGAACCGTATGCGCCAAGAATGCTCGGCCCACCGAACCATTACGATCGTCCCTGT